>JBKJRA010000083.1:0-14576 GCA_046594975.1 Pyrinomonadaceae bacterium
ACGCGAATATCTGACGACGTTTCCTGAGA
The DNA here is from genome assembly GCA_046594975.1 of Pyrinomonadaceae bacterium. GTDB lineage: Bacteria > Acidobacteriota > Blastocatellia > Pyrinomonadales > Pyrinomonadaceae > OLB17. Next base: position 30 of record JBKJRA010000083.1, read on the forward strand.
CGGATTTTGCTGACGCAGCTAAATTTGTCCGCGACCAGTGCGTGTTTACAACACATACACCGGTATCGGCGGGCAACGATTCATTTCCCCCAAAGCAGTTGAGCGAATGTTTTAGCAGCGAATTTATAGGTTCGCTAAAACTTACGACCAGTGAATTTTTGGCTTTAGGGCGGGCAAATCTTGCTGACGATACAGAGTTTTTCGGTATGACGCCGCTCGCGATTCGTATGTGCCGCTCGGCAAACGGTGTGAGCGAAAAGCACGGCGAGGTCTCACGCGAGCTGTGGCTCAAAATGTTTCCGCAGCTCGATGATGCCGCATCGGTGCCGATCACCTCCGTAACTAATGGCGTTCACGCTCCGACGTGGATCGCTCCGGTTTTTCAAAGCATTTATGAGCGTGAGATCGGTGCGAATTGGCATGAGACCGTCCGCGACGGCAATGCTTGGGCTAACGCTGTAAACGGTTTGTCGGGTAAGGAACTGTGGAACGCTCACCTGACGCTCAAAAATCTATTGATCTCATACATACGAGAACGCACGAAGTCGAAAGAGACCGGGTCGCTCGATACGATCAACGAGCACGAGGACACGGCCCAATTATTCTCGCCGGACGTGCTAACAATCGGTTTTGCACGCCGCGTCGCAGCTTATAAACGTTGGGATCTATTGTTTACCGATCTCGAAAGATTGCTCAAGATGGTTGACGATGCTGAGCGTCCGGTGCAGTTCGTATTTGCGGGAAAGGCACATCCGCAGGACCGGACGGCAAAAACTATCTTGCAGGAATTGATGAGCATCAATCACGATTCAAACTGGCAAAAGCGTGCCGTTTTTATTGAAGATTACGATCAGGAAGTAGCACGTTACCTAGTCCACGGAGTCGATGTCTGGATGAATGTCCCGCGTCGCCCGATGGAAGCCAGCGGCACGAGCGGAATGAAATCTGCGATGAACGGCGGGCTCAATTTTTCGATACTCGACGGCTGGTGGATCGAGGGTTACAACGGTGAAAATGGTTTTGGGATCGGAGGTCTGTCTGACGGCATCGACGAGACGATGGACACGGCTGATGCCGAATCTCTCTATTCGACGCTCGAAAACGTGGTCATTCCGGCGTATTATTCGCTCGATGAAAATGGGGCTCCTGCCGAATGGATCCGACGTTTTAAGAATTCAATTGCGACGCTGACACCACAATTTTCGAGTGACCGTATGGTGGCTGATTACCTGACGGATATTTACCGCAAAGGATAAACGATGCAAAATACTGAGTTTACGAGCGGACAAATTCACCCAATTAAATGTGTCAAAGAGGCTTGGGCACTGATCAAGGACGAATATTGGATATTGTTTGCCGTCTCGGTTCTCGGCGCAATGATCGGCGGTGTTTCAATGTATGTCCTGATCGGCCCGATGGTCTGCGGCATCATTTACGCGTATCTGAAAAAGATCGACGGCGGCAAAGTTACGCTCGATGATCTGTGGGTGGGATTCAAGTACTTCAAGCCGAGTCTGCTGGTTACAGTGCTGATCGTCGTCCCGCTGGTCGTGTGGATGGTATTTATATTTTCGACTATTTATCTGCCGATAATCATGACGGCTGTCAGCGGCCCGAAAGCCAATACTGACGAGTTGCTAACCGTCGCAGTCGTTGCTCTCGTGATCGATGTCATCGTCGGGTTTGTGATGGTCTGCTTTCACTCGCTGCTAATATTTTGCTTTCCGCTGATCGTTGACAGGCAGTTGACGAGTATGGAATCGATAAAGCTCAGTGCCCGTGCGGTGATGAAAAATCTCTCGGGGATCGGCGGTCTTGTGGCGGTAAATATGGGAATGGCACTCGCTGGCGAAGCAGCATTTTGCGTGGGACTCTATCTAGTCATACCAGTCATAACCGCAACCAACGTAGTCGCTTTCCGTAAGGTATTTCCTGCAAATACACCTCAAATATAGCTTTATGTCTGCAAAATTTATTGATCTCGACTCGATCCAAAAACTCGACGCATTGATCGCCGGATCGCATACGACACCTGTCTTTCTGTTTAAACACAGCGACACCTGCGGCATTAGTGCCGATATTCTCGAACAGCTCGGTGCGATCGACGGCGACATAAATATTATCGTCGTACAGAGCGACCGTGAAGTTTCAAATGCCGTTGCGGAAAGGCTTGGAATACGCCATGCATCGCCTCAGGCCTTTGTAATAAAGGACGGCAAGCCCGTCTATCACGCGACGCATTACGGCATTGACCCTAAAAAGATAAACGAACACCTAAGAGAAAAATGATCGAACCAACACAAATAATCGAAGAATCAGATAGCCGCGTGTCTATCAAATGGTCAGACGACTCAGAAACGGCATACTCTGCCGCCGAGCTGAGGCGAGTTTGCCCGTGTGCAAGCTGCCGCGACGAATGGACCGGTACAAAGATACTCGACGAATCGAGCGTTCCGGACGATATGACATTCTCAAATATATCGATCGTCGGGCGATACGCACTTAATTTTCAATTCTCAGATGGGCATGATACGGGTATTTTTAGCTTTGAATACCTTCTCAAAATGTCTTGAGCATACTGTGCTAAAATGGCTCTATGAACGAACGAGATATTTTTGATGAGCGGCAGGAAACCAAAACGGCAAGTTTTTCGTGTCCAAATTGCCGTGAGCGTAATGATTACGAGGTACGTTGGCTCAAACGTATCAAGCGAAAGCAGGCGCCGAGAAATCTTAATCGTGACGAGCAGGCTCAATACGCCAAATCGCGTGATTATATGGTGAGGGTTGACGATATGCTGATGTGCAAGAACATGCGTTGCCGCAAGCGTTTTGAGATACCCTCGTCACAGTCGGTCGTATTTATTTAGATCTACACAAACTATAAATATTAAGAGGCTATCTTTGTTCATGTTCACGCATGAACACATGAACACCGTGAACGGTGTGAACGCCGTGAACGCGCGTCCCTAGGGACGCAAGACAAGCTCCTGCGTGTTCAAATTGTGTTCAAGTTGAACAGTTTATGAACGCAGATTGAACAGTCGTAAACATAGAAAACGCGTGTAAAAAGAAAAGAGGCCGTCTTTTAAGACAGCCTCTTTTTATTACCAACTGATCAATTGTTAGTAGATCGAGAATGTATATTCGATCTGTTTGGTTACCGTTTGGCCGACGCCGTTTACCTTCATCGGCTCAAAGCTAATGCGTCGAGCTGCGGCTATTGCCTGTTCGGTCAAACCACTTCCCAGACCTTTAACAGGTGAGATGCTACCGATCTGGCCGGAGCCGAGGAACGTAACGCGAAGGATGACGGTGCCCTGAATATTTGCCTGACGAGCCGAATCGGTATAACCCGGACGTGGTTTCGAGAGGATCTTAATAGCTTGTGTTACGCCTGCCGAACGTGGAGGCGGCGTACCGCTTTCACCGTCTCCGGTGCCGTTTCCGTTACCGTTGCCGTCTCCGTTTCCAAAACCTGACCCGTTACCCGAACCAGCTCCGGTGCCGTTACCGCTTCCTTGGCCGGTTCCGCGTCCGCTGCCGATACCGCCGCCGGTTCCAGGGCCGTTCGATTCGCCGTCGGCACCATTTGGGTCACCAAATTTACCGTATAGCTTGTCAAATTTTTTGTTGCCCTGAGTCGATGCAGGCGGCAAAACTAAAGCCGGATTGTCGAGCTTAGGGATATGGACATCGGGTGGCCTGATCGGGTCAGGCGTCTGATCCGCAAGGTCGCCGCGCGATGCAGGATCCTTTTCTTCGCGTCCGCCGCCTCCGCCGCCTCCGGCATTTTTATCTGCCTTGACCTGCTTTTCTTCTTCGACCGTCGTCGGGACTTCGTCGATCAGAGATGCCAGAGACGTGTCATCGCCGATCGCGTAAACGCCGAGTGATTTGTTAAAAAGCGAGTAAACTGTGGCACTAAACGCCATCGCGACGATAAAAACAAAAGATCCGAGCAGCAACAAATTACGCTGGCTCGCATTCTTTTCCTCGATAACGGTTACATAAAAACCATCATCGTCATTGTATTTAGTCGGGTCCACTTGGAATGCAGTCGGGATGCGATCCGCATCGACCGGAATTGTCCGGGTAAAAATTGGTGCTACTACGGCAACTGCTTTCGGAGCAGCCGCCTCAATGACAGGCTCATCGACTGGTGCAATAACTTCCGGTTCGGCGGCTACGAATGCGGGTTCTGGAACCTCTTCGACAATTTCTGCCGGAGCTGCTTCGATGACCGGCTCTGTAACCGTTTCAGTAACGAGCGGTGCTGGCTCTTCGAAAATAGGTGCGGCAATCTCGCGGGTAATAGGAGCCGCAATGAATTCGGGAACAGGCGGTTCGACTGCCCCGACATCGGGAGCCACAGCCTCAAGGACACGAGCAATAGGTTCCTCGACGGAAGATGCCGAAGCAAGCGGATTCATTTCAAAAGCTTGCAGCGACGCACCGCAGTTAGGACAAAATCCAAACTTTTCAGCAAATCCTTCGTCACACTTAGTGCAAAACTTAACAATTTTTCCCATCTTTCAGCCTCTCAAAACTAATGCCCTATTTCAGTAGCAGCATAGTAATAATATGATTATACCGCGTTTATTTCAGAAGTTAAGCTATTTTTCAACAAAATCTCCGCGTTGTCGCTTGATGCGGATATTCTAATTTTCATAGATGCCTTATCTGTTTGACGCGATGCCTGTAACCCTCGTAAAATTTTCATTCGTGCAACAAGCGGTATTTTGTTACCTAAGTGTGCGACAACATTAGAGGAGGATTTGGCAACTAAGAGTTATCGCTAATATCTCATACGATGAAAAATAAGAATTTATCTAAGAAAGTTGTCTTTATCACGATCTTATTGTCGCTCGCCGTATTGGCGGCACCTTCGCAAACAGCACCGAGACAGGAAAAGCTACTCAACGGCCTAAAGCTCTTAATGTGGAGCGATCCTGCCGCTGACAAGGTAAGCGTCAAAATACGCATACATTCCGGCTCAGCTTTCGACCCGCAGGGCAGAGAAGGCGTGATGCAGATGCTTTCGGACAATATTTTCCCTAATGCAGCTGCTCGTGAGTTTTTTACAGAGGATCTTGGCGGTGGACTCGAAATAATGACGACCTACGACTACATACAGATCAATGCGTCGTGTTCGACCTCCAAACCGGAAAATTTCCTGACCATGCTCGAAACGCTTGCGTCGGCGGTCGCAAATCCGACGATCGACAAAGAAACCACCGCAAAGCTCCAAACCGCTCTGTTAGAAAAGGTCAAAGTGATGGAATCAGATCCGGCTTATGTTGTGGATCGAGCCATTGCAAAGAGATTATTAGGCACATTCCCCTACGGCAGACCGCTGTTGGGTTCGCCTGAATCGGTCGCAAGGATAGGTTATCCTGATCTGATCGACGCCAAGCAGCGTTTTCTGACCGCCGATAACGCAACGGTAACGATCTCAGGAAACTTTGACAAGGCTCTCGGGTTTAAAGCCGCCCGACGATATTTTGGAAATTGGCTTAAGTCAGATAAAAAGACACTGTCAACATTTCGTCAGCCTGATGATGCTCCGGCGGGAATGCTGACCGTATCGTCGCCAAAGCCAGGTGTATCGGCGATCCGATTTGCCCTTCGCGGCACATCTCGCGGCGGGGCAGATTTTGCAGCATCGCAGGTGTTTACAAGTATTTTGGATACTAGGCTGAAAGCGAGAGTGCCGGCGGAACATAAGAATGATATTTTCGTTCGCAATGAGGCCCGAACATTGCCCGGTATTATCATTATCGGCTTTGCCGCCGACAAAAAAGAGATTGGCACAGGCAACGGCAAGATCGACGCTAGTGAACTAATAAGCAAGGCGATGTCCGATCGGGTCGCAGATGCAGAATTTCAAGTAGCAAGATCAGCTGTAGCAGGAGAATGGATCAAACGTAGCCCTCAGTGGTTTTGGCTCGATGCTGATACTTATAAGATCTTGTCGGTCGAAGCGGATCGTGCGGCTTTTGATAAGGTGACACTCGCCGATGTTCAGGCTTATGCCGGTAAGATCCAAAAAAGCTCGATGGCTTCAGTTCTGCTTACCACACCCGCGAAATAATTGATGCAAGTCGAACTTAACGCAAAAGAAACGGCACATGCCAACGCAGTCCGGGACATGTTTTCAGGCATCGCCGGACGCTATGACCTGCTCAATCACGTGCTGTCGCTCAACATCGATAAACGCTGGAGGCGAAAGGTTCATGCCGATCTGCAGCAGATCCTCGACAATAAAGATGCGGTCGTCCTAGATGTTGCATGTGGCACCGGTGACCTGTCGATCGAATTAAGCCGTGGTTCATCGGCGAAAATTATTGGCACAGACTTTTGCCGTCCGATGCTCGCCGTTGCCCGAGAAAAAAACTCGACAGAAAACACTAATATTCCCTACGTCGAAGGCGATGCGATGAATCTTTCATTTGGTGATGACAGTTTTGATGCGTTGACGATAGCTTTTGGGCTGCGTAATCTGGCAAATTTCGCTAATGGCCTAAAAGAATTGCACCGAGTCATCAAACCCGGCGGACGCATTGCGATCCTCGAATTTTCGAGTCCTATACTTCCCGGCTTTCGGCAATTGTTTAACTTTTATTTCGCACATATTCTGCCGCGCATCGGCGGTGCGGTAAGCGGTTCGCGCGGTGCGTATGAATATCTGCCGGACAGCGTCTCAAAATTTCCTAACCAAAAAGCCCTAGTCACGATGATGGAGCAAACCGGCTTTACCGACATCAAATATCAAAATCTGACAGGCGGAATTGCGGCGATCCATACCGGCACCAAATCCGAAAGTTTGAGATAAACCTCGATTAGTTATAAAATTTTCCTGCTCACCGGCATTTTTTGATGAAATACCGATTACTGAATTTCGCCCGACAGTTTGCCTTGATGCTGCTCGTCATTTGGACGGTGGTGTCGCTTGTCACGCTACTTATCGAAGTCGTTCCAGGCGACCCCGCGACCGTAATTTTGGGTGAAACGGCGACGCAGGAGCAGATCGAAAATTTTCGCACCAAGCACGGTCTCGACCGTCCCGCGTTTTTCTTTTCGTACGGCAGTGAAAAAGGCTTTGTTTGGAATGGAACTGATAACCGCTACGCCGACTATTGGATCGGCCTGCTCCACGGCGACCTCGGCAATTCGTTTCGCACCGACAGGCCTGTTCGCGACATGATATTTGAGCGTTATCCGTCCACGATCAAGTTAGCGATCGCTGCGATGCTCGTTGCTATCGGAATTGCTCTGCCGTTGGGGGTATTGGCGGGATCGAGGAAAAATACCCTTATAGATAACGGTGCGTCGTTCGTTGCCCTGCTCGGCATATCGCTGCCGACATTTGTTGTTGGTCCATTTTTAGTTTATTTATTTGCTGTAAAGCTCGGATGGTTTTCGCCGACCGGCAGTCTATATCCTGAGGACATCGTACTGCCTGCCGTCACGCTCGGAGCCGCACTTTCTGCAATCCTGACGCGTATGATCCGCTCCAGCGTGATCGAGGAGCTGGGCGAAGACTACGTCCGCACTGCCCGTGCAAAAGGCGTCAGCGAGCGGATGGTTCTCTACAAACACGTCTTGAAAAACGGCCTGATACCGGTCGTTACAATTCTAGGCTTGCAACTCGGTGTTTTGCTTGCCGGCGCGATCATCACCGAGAAGATTTTTAATTGGCAAGGCCTCGGTCTGCTGCTTTTAGAAGACGGCATCGGCAAACGCGATTACCGCCTTGTCCAGGGCTGTGTGCTCGTAATCAGTATTACTTTTATCGTCGCAAATTCACTGACGGATTACGTTTATCGCAAACTCGATCCACGAATTCGTCTTTCGTAAATGTCAAGACTTGCTTACATCGGTTTCGCAATTGCTGCCTTGTTTATCTTGGCGGCGATCTTTGCTCCGTTTATCGCGACGCACGATGTTACGGCTCAAAACCTGGCGATGAGATACATTCCGCCGTCAGCCAAACATTGGTTTGGCACTGATGGGCTGGGTCGAGATGTTTTTTCAAGGGTTATTTTCGGTGCAAGGATTTCGCTAGAGGTAGGAATAACGGTGGTCGTTGTTTCAGCTATGTTCGGCACATTTATCGGAGCGGTTGCCGGTTTTTACGGCGGATTTGTCGATAAATTTTTATCGGGTTATATATTCAATGTCTTTCTCGCGTTTCCCGGTCTTTTGCTTGCCATCGCTCTGGTCGCGTTTCTCGGTGCCGGACAGGGCAAGCTGATAACGGCACTTTGCGTGATCGGTTGGGTAGGTTACGCACGAGTAATGCGCGGGCAGGTTTTAAAGGTGCGCGAGTATGATTACGTTCTCGCCGCTCGTGCTCTGGGTGCAAGCAATATGCGCATTCTGTTTACGCATATTTTGCCAAATGCCGTCCAACCGCTGATCGTGCAGGCTTCGCTTGGCATGGCGGGTGCTGTTTTATCAGAAGCATCGCTGTCTTTCCTGGGATTAGGCATTCCGCCGCCGTCGCCGAGTTGGGGCACGATGATCGAAGAGGCACGGCAATTTTTCAGCACATCACCACATATTTTATTATTCCCCGGACTCGCCATCGCTCTGACGGTGCTTGCGTTCAATTTCATAGGCGACGGGTTGCGTGAATATCTTGACCCTAAACAGCGAAGCAGATAACCGCGATGAGCGACAATAGTCTCCGCATATTTCCACTCGGCGATTCGGCTGTTACGGTCGAATTTGGTAACACGATCTCACCATCAATCAACAAAAAAGCCATCGCTCTCGCTGATTATTTTGACAGTAATAAATTCTCAGGCTACATAGAATCTGCTCCCGCTTACTCATCAACCTCAATTTTTTACGATCTCATTGAGGTGCGAAAAAGTTTTCCCGTATTCACGACAGCTTTCGACGCGGTCAAGCACATTATCGAATCTACGTTAGATAATTTAGACATCTCTGAAAAAAGCACCTCTCGATTTATAGAGATCCCAGTTCATTTCGATGCCCGATCTTCGCCTGATCTCGATATGGTCTCCAAACACAATGGGCTTTCGCCGGACGAGGTCATCGCGATGTTTATTGGAAAAACCTATCGAGTGTATATGCTCGGATTTCTGCCGGGATTTACATATATGGGTGAGGTCAATGAGCGGATCGCGACGCCCCGTAAGGAAACACCACGCACGCTCGTTCCCAAAGGCAGCGTCGGCATTGCCGGAAAGCAGACCGGCATCTACTCGCTCGAATGTCCCGGCGGTTGGCAGATAATCGGACGCACAGACGTTGAGATGTTTACGCCTGATGCCGAACTTCCAAGCTATCTGCAAGCCGGAGACGAGATAAAATTTGTCGTAGCAAAATGAGCTTATTGATACAAAAAGGTGGCATACTTACGACGATCCAAGATCTTGGGCGATACGGATATCGGCGTTTTGGTATCAACCCTAATGGTGTGATGGATCAAATCGCGGCTCGCCTCCTCAACATCTTGGTCGGCAACGACGAGAACGAAGCTTTGCTAGAGATGCACTTTCCCTCACCTGAGATCACCTTTGAGTCGAATACGATTTTTGCTCTTAGCGGTGGTGATTTTGCCCCGCAATTGGACCGAATGCCGATTGAAAACTGGCGGCCTATTTTTGCAAAGAAAGGCTCGACGCTCACATTTACAGGTAAAATTTCAGGAAATCGTGCTTATCTAGCGATTCGAGGTGGTTTGAAAATTGATAAATGGCTAGAAAGCTCAAGCACAAATCTCATAGCAAAGATCGGCGGATCCGACGGAAGAAAGGTTGTAACCGGTGACCGTATCGCTACTCAAATTACGCCAAAAAAAACTGCTGTGTTTGAAGCGGCTCAGATATCAGCTTCTTTGATCCCAAGATACAGCCGATTCCCGACGGTCAGAATTATTGCCGGGGCAGAGTTTGAAAAATTGAATGAGAAAAGCCGCGATCTGCTTGTCAGTGAAAATTTCACGATCTCAACCAAATCCAACCGAATGGGTTTTCGACTTTCTGGCGAATCGTTACATCTCGCAAAACCTTTTGAATTGGTCTCATCAGCCGCATGTTTCGGGACTATTCAATTGCTGCCAGACGGTCAATTGATCGTGTTGATGGCAGACCATCAGACCGCAGGTGGCTATCCTCGCGTCGGGCATGTGATCTCGCGAGATCTGCCGCTGGTTTCTCAGCTAGGGGCAAATGACAAAGTGTCATTTCATCTCATCAACAACAGAGCCGCCGAAGATCTCGCACTAGAGTTTGAACGAGAGTTGTGTTTTTTGCGGATCGGGTGTAAATTTCAGGCACATTATTTTTAATACAAGTGAATATTGACCTAAATTGCGACATGGGCGAAGGCTGCGATTCGGATGCGGCTCTGATGGGTTACGTCACGTCCGTCAATATCGCCTGCGGCTATCACGCCGGCGACGCAGCAACGATGCGTCAGACCGTCGAGATCGCGATCGAAAAAGGCGTCGCGATCGGAGCACATCCCGGTTATCGAGATTTCGAAAATTTTGGACGAACGGCAATGCAGTTGCCGCCCAATGATGTCTATAAGATTGTAATCGAACAGATCGCCGCACTAAATGAGATAGCTATAGCAGCCGGAGGTAAACTTAGCCACGTCAAACCTCACGGAGCCCTTTATAATCAGGCCGCCCGAAATGCCGAGCTTGCCGCTGCGATCGCTCAGTCAGTTTTTGACTGTGATCCGAAACTAATTCTATTTGGGCTTTCCGGCAGCTCATCAATAATCGAGGCAGAAAAACGAGGCAGAAAAACCGCGTCCGAGGTGTTTGCAGATCGCACCTATCAGGGGGACGGCAGCCTAACACCGAGAACACACCCAAATGCACTGATCACAGATACACAAATCGCGGTCGCTCAAGTTTTGCAAATGGTGTCGGCCAAGACGGTCACTACGATTGACGGGTCTAAAATCTCTATCAAAGCAGATACCATTTGCATTCATGGCGACGGGCCGAATGCTCTCGAATTGGCAAAGGCGGTTCACGATGCTCTCACGAAAAATGGCATAGCAATTACGAGCTGTGCACAGGAGTAGCAATGACAAACACAGAGAACGGCAAGAGTCTGGTTCGTGGACTGAGCCTGGTTGACGCAACTACTATCGTTGTCGGTTCTATGATCGGCAGCGGCATCTTTATAGTCTCCGCCGAATCGTCACGACTCGTCGGGTCACCCGGCTGGCTACTCGTCGCTTGGATACTTGCGGGAGTGATGACCCTCTGCGGTGCACTTTGTCTCGGCGAGGTTGCCGCGATGATGCCGCGTGCGGGCGGACCGTATATTTTCCTTAGCGAAGCATACAGCCCAGGCGTCGGTTTTCTGTTCGGCTGGTCACAGTTTCTGGTCGTCCAAACGGGGACGATCGCCGCTGTTGCCGTTGCGTTCGCAAATTTCTCAGGCATTATCTTTCCTCAAATTTGCGGCACGAGTTATATTATCCAGCCGGTCATCGTCGGCAGTTACGCTTTCAGCCTCTCGACGCAGCAGCTTACTGCGATCGTCATGATACTGCTTTTGACGCTTATCAATACCCGCGGGCTCAGGCTCGGAAAGCTCATCCAGAATACATTTACATTCACCAAGGCCGCCGCTCTTGCGGGACTTGTCATCCTCGGTGTTTTTGTTGGCTGGAACGCAGGCGGAGCCGCGTTTACATCAGATTGGTGGCACCCTGCGGCAAACGGCTGGAGTTTGCAAGCCGCTCAACCGGCAGCGGTATCGGCTGGAGCATTGGCATTTTTGCTCGTTTTGGGTCGTGCGATGACAGGGCCGTTATTTTCGCAATCGGCATGGAACAACGTGACATTCACGGCTGGCGAGGTCGAAAACCCGCAGCGCAATCTGCCGCGTGCATTATTTATTGGCTGCATGATAACAGTCACGCTCTACATCCTCGCTAATCTCGCATACATTGTCACACTGCCGCTCGCGGGAATTCAAACCGCTGTACAAAACCGCGTCGGAACGGCATTAATGGAAAATATTTTTGGTCCGGCTGGGGCGGTCGTGATGGCGGTCGCAATTATGATCTCCACTTTTGGTTGTAATAACGGACTCATCCTCGCGGGATCACGAGTTTACTACGCGATGGCAAAAGATCGTCTATTTTTCTCTGGACTTGCTAAGACGAATAAATTCCATGTCCCGGCGATCGCCCTATTAGCGCAAGGCATCTGGGCGTCAATTCTGGTTTTGCCGCGAACGGTCACAGACGATGCTGTTACGGGAACTCCAGTATTCGGTAATGTTTACACGCAACTGCTCGAATACATTGTATCGGTCGAATTGGTATTTGGAGCGTTGGCCGTGCTGGCCGTGGTCATTCTCCGTTACCGCAAACCTGACGCTGAGCGACCATATCGGGCATGGGGATATCCAGTGGTGCCGTTCATTTTTGTGACGCTTTCAGTCTTGTTGATACTCAATCTGGCTTACCTCGCCGGTGCGACTTCGGGCATTGGCTACCTGATAGCATTTACGGGCATTCCAATTTATTTTATCTGGCGAAAGCGGCCCGGAAAGGCGACTGATGACGCATAAATTTATTTATCAACTACTTTTTGCAAATTAACTGCATCTAAAGCCTATAATTAAACTTGTATTTGGAGAGGCGGTTAATGAGATATTTCCTGATTACTTTATTTCTGGTCTTAGCGACTGGTATTGTTGTGTCCGCTCAGTCGGGTCGCAAGGTTACTCCGACGCCCACACCCGTTGCTGTCAAACAAGTCGATCCGGGTCAATATTCGGAATCCAAGCCTAAGCCAAGCCGCGCTGTTCGTATCGAAAACCGCTTTCCCGGTATCGGTGACGGCGGCAGTGTTAAGCCCGACACTCCGAAAATACTCGCGCCTTCGACAGGCGAAAGCAAGGACGACAGCGACACGCTGCGCGTCGAAACTAATCTGGTCACAATTCCTGTATCAGTATTTGACCGCAACGGCCTGTATATTGCAGGACTGCGGCAATCAGAATTTAAGATCTTTGAAGACGGCAAAGAGCAAGAAATAGCGTATTTCGGAACCGCAGACAAACCCTTTACTGTCGCCCTTATGATCGATACGAGCCCATCGACCGCATATCGTATCGAGGAGATACGTCGAGCTGCTTCGGCATTTGTCGCGTTGCTCGAGCCGCAGGACAGCGTTGTCGTTGTCGAATTTAATGGCGGCGTAAAGGTCCGAACTGAAGCCACCTCAGACCGGGAAAAGATCTATAAAGCGATCAACAAGGCAGATTTTGGTGACGGCACATCGCTCTACACTGCGGTGGATGAGGCTCTGAGAAAACAACTCGGAAAGATAACGGGACGCAAAGCCGTCGTTCTATTTACTGACGGTGTTGATACGACATCACGGAAAAATACCTACGACTCGACGCTAAATTATGCCGAAGAGTCAGATTCGCTAATTTTCCCGATCTATTACAATACTTTTTTTGAAAATCGTCAGCGAACAGTAGGTTCGACCTTTCCAGATATTTGGGGACAGCAGCAAGCAATAATTCGTGGCGGCTCGGCTGAAGAATACGCTCTCGGAAAAAAATATCTTGAGGATCTGGCTGATGCGACCGGTGGGCGTGTGTTTCGTCCCGAATCAACTCCCGGCGGTTTGACGCGTGCGTTTGAAGGTATTGCCGAAGAGCTCCGCCGTCAATATAACATTGGCTACGTGCCTACGGACGAAGGAAAACTAGGCCAGCGAAAGCAGATCAAGGTTCGTGTAGATAGGCCAAATCTTGTTATCCGCTCCCGCGACAGCTATATCGTCGGTGCTGCACCAGGCCCGCCGGCGTTAGTTAAAACTGATAAGTGACCTCTTAACACCTCCGTTTCAGCCAGGCCTTTGGAATAATACAAATATTCATCGACTTGCCATCACTAAAATTGAAAAGCACAAAGCTTTTCGAGAGCAATTATGAATCTTCATTGGATATTTTTGAGGTACCGATCAGCAGCTTTTCAAGATTTTTTTCGTTGAAATATATTCGGCAAGCATCTGAGGCCCGCACGAGTATTGCTCCCATATCCAGCAAATTTTCACTCGCTTTTGTAACGCCTTTTTTAGCCGGAGGCTTTGTTTGCTCAATGGCTTCGGCTATCAAAGAAGCACATAGCCCCTCGTCTTTCAGCTTACCGAGCTCCGCGATCAGCCAGCTCAATGCCAGAAAATAATCCTGGCTCAACAAAAGCTGATGCTTGTTGGCTCCCGGCTCAGGCAGTTTATTATATGGTGAATTAGCTATCTCTGGAGTTAGATATTTTTTTAATTTAGGATCGGTTGTCGGGCTGGCTTTCAGCTGAATGCAGCCACGCAAGGCCTGCGGATAAATACTTAACCACCTCAGTTTACGTCGAAGCTCGTGAACTTGAGCCTCGACATCGGTGAAACCGCCTTTGTTGGCAGTCCAAAATGCATCAATTTTTATGATGTTTAGCTTGTAGAATTTTTCTATTGCCGCAACCTCTGCTTTTGGTTTCATCCAATCGACAGAGCGGAGTTTATTTC
>JBKJRA010000200.1:0-4140 GCA_046594975.1 Pyrinomonadaceae bacterium
GAATTGCCGTCGATAACAAGCTGATCGTCAAAAGCACTTGCCAAGTAAGCGTCCGACCTTTCTTCGGCAAGCTGTAGCAAACGCTCGGTCCGGCTGACGACATTTACATCTATCAGATCTGCGACAGCACCATACGATCGAACCGCATCGACCTTAACCTGAGCCGAATTTTGTGGCATTATTACCGTGCATTTCTTGCCAAGCAGTTTTGCCGCATACGCCAGAGCCTGTCCGAAATTGCCGGACGAAACGCCGATCAGCTCGTCGTGCGGCACATTGAGGGCAACATTGTAAGCCGCACGAAACTTAAAGCTGCCCGTGTGCTGAAACGTCTCGCTGGCGATGGTTATATCGAGGCCGAGATGGTCACGTAATTTTGCGGAGCGGATAAAAGTCGTCGGGCGAATGGCTTCGAGCAGGGATTTCATAGGAAGAATCTTAACGCAAAGTCGCAAAGGCGCAAAGTCATAGCCAAATTGACGGTGTTACAGCAAATGATCTTAGATTTCCTTTGCGTGCCTTGCGGCTTGGCGTCTTTGGGTTAAAATCAAACCTCAATGGATAAAGAATTCAGAGACACGCTGCCGCGTAAATTTGTTGAAAACACTATTGCTCTGTGCGGTGACTGGGGCGAGAAATGGCTCGACGAACTGCCGGACATCATCGCCGCACTGGAAGAACAATGGACGATCCGCGTCGAAGGACATTTTCGCAATCTCTCATACAATTACGTCGCAAACGCCATTCTGGCAGATGGAAAGTCGGCCGTTCTTAAGATCGGTTTACCGCTCAACGATGTCGAGATATATGGCGAAGCCGCGTATCTTAAAGCGGCGAATGGCGAAGGAGCCGCTCGATTGCTTGAATTTGACCGCGAACGCGAGGCGGCGTTGCTCGAACGAGTGATTCCAGGTGCTAATCTCAAATCTATATTTAAGAAAGATCAAGCCAAAGCTGTGGGCGTAATGATTCGTGTCCAGAAACGGTTATTGAGACCGGTTCCTGCTGATATTGAGGATTTTATTAGTCTAGACGGATGGTTTGATGGGCTCAAGAATGCTGCCGGCACGCCGTTTCCACAAGATTACGCCGAAAAGGCTTTGGAATTTTACGCGGAACTCTCGACCGACACGAAAAATATCTATCTGCTCCACGGCGATCTCCATCACGACAATATTCTATCCGCTAAACGGGAGCGTTTTCTTGCGATAGACCCTAAAGGAATGATCGGCCACCTCGGTTATGAGATCGGCATCTTTCTCAACATTCACCACGACTGGCTCGAATGGAACACCCGCCTCGAAGGCAAGCTCGATGCCGCCGTCGCGGAATTCGCCATAGCTTTCGAACTCGACGAGACCGTCGTCAGAAAATGGGCATTTTGCCAGATGGTTTTGTCGTGGTGGTGGATGTTTGACGAAATGCCCGAGATTTTTGGTGCCGAATTAGGGCTTTCAGATATTTGGAAAGTATAAAAATCAAAAACTTTACCTTTCTGCCTTAGCGTCTTTGCTACTTTGCGTTAAAATCCATTTATGGCAAATGCACATTTCGGAATGATCGGACTCGGCACGATGGGCCGTAATTTTTTACTTAATATTGCGGAACACGGCATCAGCGGGGTCGGATTTGACCTCGACGCTGGCAAACGCGATCTACTAATAAAAGAAGGCTCCGGAATGCCCGTCGATGTCGGTAATGACATGGCAGATTTTATTGCCAAGCTAGAAACTCCTCGCAATATAATGATGCTTGTTCCCGCCGGGCCGATTGTTGATTCGGTCATTGCCGATCTGCTGCCGCATCTTGAAAAGGACGACCTGATCATCGACGGCGGCAACTCGCATTTCACCGACACTGATAGGCGGATCGCTGACCTGGATGCCAAAGGCGTGGGTTTTATGGGAGTCGGTGTCAGTGGCGGCGAAGAAGGAGCACGCCACGGTGCCAGCATTATGCCGGGCGGCAGACGTGATTTCTATGACCGCATCGAAACGACCCTCCAAGCCGTCTCCGCCAAAGTAAACGGTGAGCCGTGCGTTGCGTATATGGGTAGCGGATCGGCGGGACATTTCGTCAAAATGGTCCATAACGGCATTGAGTACGGCCTGATGCAGATCATCTCCGAGACATACGATTATATGAAACGTGTACTCGGTATGGACAGCGGTGAGATCTCTACAACATTTGCCAAATGGAACGAAGGCGAGCTCAATTCGTTTCTAATCGAGATCACAGCGACCGTCTTAATGAAAAAAGATGCCGAAGCCGGAGCTTATCTCGTGGATAAGATCCTGGACACCGCCGGTCAAAAGGGAACCGGTAAGTGGACATCTCAGGCGGCAATGGATCTCGGAGTTCCTGTTCCAACTATAGATTCCGCAGTTTCGATGCGTCAGATATCTTCGCAAAAGGCGGTGAGAGTGAAGATAGCCGAGCGATACGATGACGACCTCACTGATCATCACACAACGCTATCCGCTGAGGATCTCGAAAGTGCGTTACTCTCAGCATTTTTGATCACATATTCACAGGGAATGTCCCTGCTCGCCGCTGCGTCCGTCGAAAAAAGATACGGCCTCGATCTCGCTCAGACGGCAAAGATATGGCGCGGCGGCTGCATAATTCGGTCCGCATGGCTCGAAGAGATCAGCAGTGCCTACAACCGCGACGCCGCGATGTCGAGCCTTTTACTCGACAAAGAGATCGCCGATTTTCTGACCCAGCATACTATGAACCTCCGTAAGACCGTATCGGCTTTTACAGGCCACGGCATTCCGTCGATGTGCCTCAGTTCCGCTCTTTCATATTTTGATGCATTCAGCTCAAAACGTCTGCCGGCGAACCTGGTCCAGGCCCAGCGTGACTTTTTCGGAGCACACACATATCAGCGTATCGACAAAGAGGGGACTTTCCACACGCCTGACTGGGATGTCTAGGTCAGCGTCGGCTGATCGCGATATGCTACGCTCACCAGAGATGACTCACACCGATATTACTAACTAGTTGTCGAGGAACTTGTTGGGCTCCTGCCATTAGAACAACTCTAAAGGCCGGACGGCGCGACAACAGAACTAGTTTTTCGCAACCGCTATTTTCTCAGTTTTCGGAAACAGCCAAGAAATTGCAATTGAAAGGGCGATCATACCCAGAATAAATCCGAGCGACCAGCTTATGGGGAATTTGCCGCCAAATGCATCGTTTAGCCAGACCATTTTCAAGCCAACGAAAACCAGGACAACCGCAAGGCCGAATTTCAAGAAATGAAACTTATCCACAGATCCAGCCAACATAAAGTACATAGAGCGCAGGCCTAGGATCGCAAAAATGTTTGACGTGAAAACGATCAGCGGCTCTTTTGTCACTGCAAAGATCGCCGGAACACTGTCAACCGCAAATACCACGTCAGTAAATTCGAGAAAGATCAATGCGATAAAAAGCGGCGTAGCGTGGTATTTACCGCCTATTTTCGTAAAGAAATTCTTACCGTCACGCTTGCTGGTAACAGGCATGACCTTTTTCATTAATCGCACGAGCAAGTTCTTTTCCGGTTTGATCTCCTGCACCGAACTGAAAACCATTTTAATGCCGGTCACGATAAGAAATCCGCCGAACAGGTAAATTACCCAATGAAACTGAATCAGAACAGAGCCAAATCCAATAAACACCGCACGGAAAAACAACACCCCAAGGATGCCAAAGAACAAAACGCGGTGCTGATATTTGGCCGGAATTGCAAAATAACTGAATACTAAGACGAAGACGAAGATGTTGTCGATCGAGAGTGAATATTCGATAACAAAGCCGGTCAAAAACTCAATCGCGAGATTCCATCCGACCGGCTCGCCAAATTTTGCAGACGAATACTGATAGAAACCAAAATTAAAAGCCAAGGCTAAAACGATATAGACGATGCTCCATATCGACGCTTCTTTAAATGAAACCGCGTGCTCTTTCTTATGAAAAATCCCAAGATCTAACGACAGTATTATGCCTACGGCAAATAGAAATGCCGCATAAAACCACCAGTATTCTGCGAATGGAAATAGATTCATTGTTTGCTCGTCGCGTAAAACGATAAAAATAGTGCGGACAGCCCAGCTATAATGGCGACATTCAGATCGAATGGTTAACCGAACT
>JBKJRA010000265.1:0-3669 GCA_046594975.1 Pyrinomonadaceae bacterium
GGCTCGGCAGCTCCGACGGCTGCAATGATCACGGGCTCGCGGCCCTTTTCGAAAAGCTTCGGGCACGGCTCGAGTTTGAATCCCTGCTCGTGACTAACGGTAATCAGGGAATGCAGCTTTTTGAAAAGGGCCGCGAGCCCGTGATCATTGCAGCCGTCGGAGCTGCCGAGCCGGTCGATGTTACGGGAGCGGGCGATTCGGTGATCGCGGTCTATGCTCTCGGGCTCGCATCGGGTTTGAGTTTTGCCGACGCAGCGAGAGTCGCCAATCACGCGGGCGGCATCGTCGTGATGAAAAAAGGTACGGCTACGGTCAGCCCGGCAGAGTTGATCGCCTCGATTGACGAAAACGCAGATCCGGCCATTGCCGGTCACGCCATATAATGTCAGTTTCAACCGCTCCAATTCTGCTGCGTGACGAGCTCGTCGAGCGGGTCACGGCTGCCCGTGAAAACGGCTCAGTTATTGTGCTTGCAAACGGCTGTTTTGACCTGATGCACGTCGGGCATGTGCGTTATCTCGCAGGTGCGAAAGCTATCGGCGATGTGCTCGTCGTAGGTGTAAATTCCGACAAACAAGCTCGAGGATTAAAAGGCGAAGGGCGTCCGTTTATGCCTGAAAATGAGCGTGCCGAGCTGATAGCTTCGCTCAAATGCGTCGATCTTGTGACGATATTTGACGAACCGACTGTCGAACAATTGATACGCACGATACGCCCCGATTTTCACGCAAAAGGCACCGATTACACGACTGACACCGTTCCCGAACGCGACATCATCCGCGAAGTCGGCGGCCAAGTCGCGATCGTCGGCGACCCTAAGGATCATTCATCGACTGAGCTGATCGCGACCGTCTCGAAGAATAATTAACCGCAGAGTCGCTGAGACGCGGAAAAGAATATTAACAGGATAAACACGATGACCAAGATAAAACCAAAAAATTATGGGCATATCTATCCAATCTTGAAATCCTGCATATCCTGTTTGAAAAAACTCTGCGTCTCAGCGTCTCTGCGGTAAAATTCCCTTATGTTCGTTTCGCGAAATAAGACCGACCTGATAATCGAAGTTTGGGAAAAGCTCGATTGCGAAAATGTCGGTGCGGCTGAGATCGAGGCTATCGAGGTGGTCGTTCGCGAGCAATACGGGCAGCAGGCGGTTGAATCGCCGATGCGTATCGCGCGTCTGTTGGCGGACGAGGGTGCGGATCTGCGTCATTCGGAGATAATGGAGCTGTATTTGGCGAGGGTGTCGAATCGTCCGTATGACGCGGCGTTTCGTAATGTGCTCGACGTCAGCGATTTTAAGAGTGCTTTGACATCGCTGCGAAATTTTGATTCGCTAAGGCGAAAATACAAAAGCGAGGGGGACAAAGAAGGCTTGCGGCACGTTCGCGACACTGCTCTCCAGGGCAAGGAGCAGGCTCTCGAGACCGTCGAACGGACAAGAGTTGACGAGGCGACGCGGCAGATAAATGCCGAAATCGCCGAGTGGTTTACCGTATGGCTGCAGACGCCTGAGATATTCGACAACTGGGTCGATCTGCGGCAGCGTTCGTCCGAGTTTATCGACAAATTTGGCGATAAAAAACACGAAGATCTATGAGGCGATTTTTCGCACCAATTGAAGGTTTTCCAGACGGCAGCGTAACATTAGACGCTGACGAGACTCGGCATCTGCGTGACGTGCTGAGGCTGCGCGTGGGCGAGGAAGTTTCTGTTTTTAACGGCGAGGGGCGAGAGTATCGCTGCATGATAAACGAGATCGGAAAGAAACATTCGAATCTTTCTGTCGTCGTAGAGATCGAGCCTGCTTCGCCGGAATCGCCACTTGATATCACCGTCGCCGCGACCATTCTCAATGGTGAAAAGTTTGATCTGGTAATCCAAAAAGCGGTCGAGCTTGGCGTGACGCGGTTCATCCCGATGAACACCATCCGCTGCGACGTAAAACTGAAAGACGCCGTAAAACGCATGGACCGCTGGCGGCGGATCACAATGGAGGCCACCAAGCAGACAGGCCGTGCAAAGCTGATGTCGATGGGCGAACCTGCGGCGTTCGACCAAGTGCTGACGGAAAATAAAGGCGAGAATGCCGTGCTTTTTTCTGAGCGTGACGGAAAAGATTTTTCCACGATAACCGCGGACAAAAAAATAACCGCCCTCTATGGTCCAAAAGGCGGTTGGGATGATATTGAGTTAGAATTAGCCGCGAAAGCCGGTGTCAAAATTGTCACCCTCGGCGGCCGCATCCTACGTGCCGAAACCGCGTCGATCGCGATCACTGCGATCTTACAGCATCGATTCGGCGATCTTAATTAATACGGCGAAGTCGTTTTTGAACGGTAAAATGCATCGCCGCGCTGCTTCATCTTTGCCGTCGTTCCAAGTTTAATAATAAACGTCCGCAGCATTTCTTTGTCTTCAAACTTAAAACTTGCCGTCCCTTTGGTGTCCAATTCCGAATCGTCGAACGTCATATTGACGTATCTCGTGCTCGAATTCATCATCCCAAAGAGGCCGGCACCGGGTACAGGAGCGTGGCTGATGACCTTGCCGGTCGTCGACTGTCCAACCTTTGTATCCGGGAATAGCGTAAGCAGATCAGTGTACGGTATCGCAAACATCTCTTTTTGCGTGTCTTTGCGGTAAAAGACGATCCGCTCGCCGGCATCGTCAAATTTTAGCGTGCCTTTTTCTTTTTCGCTTGCACCAAAAACGCCGCCTTCGTATCGCGCCTCATACGAACTCGGTGCGTTCGCAGGAACCGGCGACGGTCCCTGATCTATCGGACGCGGCTGCGCCAATACCGTCAGCGAAAAACATACGGCGATCAAGGCCGCGAAAAATAGAGATCTCATATTACTCACTTCCCTTACGTTAAGGTCTACGTATATAGACGCTTTCGCAGGTAGTTTGGTTGTTATTAAGCTGCGGACAAATTTTGTTCAGGGATGTGGAGGCTCAGGCGTTTTTCAGCGAGCTCGACGTATTCGTGTGAGATCTCGGAGCCGATCCATTGGCGATTTAGCAGATGCGCGACCTTGGCGGTAGTGCCGCTGCCCATGAAACAGTCGTAAACGATGTCACCTTCGTTGGTCCAGGTAGTTATCTGGTCGGTCGCAAGCAGCTCAGGAAATATCGCGGGATGCTGAAATGCGATCTTGTCTTTCGAGCTGGACGTGCCGACGTTGTAGTAGAAAATGTTGCTGGCTTTTCGTTCCGTTTTGATCTCACGCCCTATGTCTTCGTCGGGGACATTACCTCTTCCTTTTCCGGTGATACGAAACGCCGCGATCTTCTGACCCGCCGATTTTGTTGGTTCGGTGATCGCGTTAAATGTTTTCGGCTGACCCTTACTAAAACAAAACATATACTCGAACGCCTGTCGATATCGCTTGCCGCAATCGCTCGGGATCGGGTTGTTTTTCGCATAGATCATTGTGTCGTGGACCTTAAATCCGGCGTCCTGAAACGTGATCGCGTGGCGAAAACTGGTGAGTGTTTCGTCGCCATTCACGGTCCTATCGCCGACGACCCAGATCACGACACCGCCCGGAGCGGTCTTTTCGTATAGAGCCGCCGCGATCTCCTCGACCGGAAAATGGTAGCCGTTGTACTCGCGCAGGTTGTCATACGGCGGGCTGGTGATCGTCATATCGATGAGATCAT
>JBKJRA010000024.1:0-3127 GCA_046594975.1 Pyrinomonadaceae bacterium
CGATAACCAGCAATATCAGCGGCCCAAACGACACAACATACACGCCAATGCTGAGGAAAAACGGATGGACCACGTCTTCCCAAATGTTGAAATCGTCGAACGCGGGCATGAAATTGAGGTCGAGCTTACCCTGCGAGAAATTGTTGACCGTGTTCGCGAGGATGCCGAATGTCAGCGTATTTGCGAGCAAAAAGCACACCAGAGCCGAAAACATCATAAAGATCCCGCCAAACCCGACCACGCCTTGGCCGATCGACAGAAACATGAACATGATCGCGCCCATCACTAGGCTCGCTTTGAACCGGAACGGATACGCCAGTGCCCTGCCGAAATCGGCGAAGCCAAAGCCTTCGGTAATAGGCTCGCGATAAGGTTGGTGCGAGAAAGCTTTGGCGGGGTCTTCGGGCACGACGATCGCCGTGCACATAGCCCCGCAAAACGGACAGATCTTGACGTTCGTACCATAGTTTGAGGGACACGCTTTGCAGAACAGATTACTGCAAGTGTCGCAGACATACCTCGCCGGAGCGTCCGGATGCATCGAGCACATGTCAGCCGCAGGAGCCGATTCGGCAGGAGGATTGACGAAGGTCTGAGCTTCCTCGACGACACCGAGCCGCTCTTTGTGCGTCATCGTAATGACCGGCGCGGGCGGCGCAGCAGCGTCTTTGGCATTGAAAAATTCAAGTAAAGACGGGATCTTTCCAGCCTCGATCCAACGCAGGTCACCACGGCGAACGCGGTCGATTTTGAGCAAAGAGCCTTCGGCGATCCACGACGTCATCTCGTCAAAGCTCGTCTCGACGACATTGCCGCCGCTCTCGACCTGCCAAATATCTATGTTCGATTCGACGTCCATATGCAGGTTTTAGGCAACAAGCTCCAATATGTCGTTCGATTCCATCTCAGCCTCCGCGGCACGTTTCTCAGCCAGCTGACGGACGATGCCATTCGCGACCTCGCCCGCGTTGCACGCATCGACGAGAGCCTCGACGACCTCGTGCTGATAACGTGTCCCAACAAAGCTGCGTAGGCGTTCGAGAGCAGGCTGGAGCTCCATGCCTTTGGAATACGGCCGGTCGATCGTCATCGCGTCGAACGTATCGGCAACCGAAACGATCTTCGCCTGTAGCGGGATCTGTTCATCGGTCAACCCCGCCGGATAGCCTTTGCCGTTGACCATTTCGTGGTGCATAACCATCCCCGGCAGATACGGCGCCATCGCAGGGATCTGCGACATGATCTTGTAGCCCTTCATCGGGTGGGTCTTCATTATAGCGAATTCTTCTTCGGTAAGGGCGGCCGGCTTTTTGAGGATCGCGTCATCGACCGCGATCTTGCCGATATCGTGCAGCAAAGCACTGATGCGAAGCGTCTCGAGCTCCTCGGCATCCATATTCATGCGTTTGCCGATAGCGACGGAGATCCGCGATACACGCTCCGAATGGCCGCGCGTGTATTTGTCCTTGCCGTCGATCGCGGCAGCGAGAGCTTTGACAGTGCCAACGAATAGCTCACGATTCTCTTCGGCCGCCTTAGCGAGGTTGAGAATCTGCTCTTCGATCTTTCCGCCCATCGCGTTAAAGGTCTCGCCGAGAGTCCCGATCTCTGTCCGGCTAGTTGCTTCGACGCGGGTCGAGAATTCACCGGCTCCGATCCTTTTGGCCGCACCAGCAAGTTTCAAGATCGGAGCGGTCATAAACCTCGCTCCAATAAAGCCGACGATCAGAGCGAGTAACGCAAACGCCATGCTGATGACCCAAGTCTGCGTCCGCATCTCGCCGACCGAGGCAAGAGCTTTACGTTCGTCCTGCATCGTAATGACGCCAAAGTTATAACCGTTACCGATCTGTGCGGTTGAATATGCACCGATCATGTCGTAGCTTTTATCGTTGTATGAAGCAGTAAATGGAACAAGAGCAGATTGGACCTGGCCACCCGACTCGAGCCAGTCCTGAACGATCTTAAGATCACCCATCGGCCGTTTTGCAGTCGCGAGATTAGAATCGGGATGAAACACGGCCTTTCCCGTCTGATCGACAACAAAAATGATCGGCAGGCCAGCTTTCCACAGATCTTCGTCCTTTGTCGGTGTCATGCCGACAACGCTCTGCGAAATTCCCTGGAGCGATGCGATCGCAACAATGGTCGCCGCATTCGAACCGTCGATCACTACATTTTGCGAAAATGACATTACGGAAACACCCGAAGCGTCTATCTTATGAGGCTCGCCAATTCGAAGCCTGGCATTTGCCGGAGCGTTAACAATTTCAGCAGACATTGCCTCGACATCGTCTCGACTGAGGGCTTCGCGGCGAAAGACCGATAGCGAATCTGCGTTTGCAGGCTTTATGTAAAGAGCAACGAGATCAGGATTTTCACGCAAGACAGCTGCGAGTTTTGCTTCGGTTTGAGCGGAGGAAATAACCGTAGAGTCGTGAGAAAGCTCAAGAGCGGTCGAAAGACTGGCTACAACTGAACCAAAGCGCCGACCGAACATCTCGATCTGACGGGCCTTTTCCTGCACGAGTTGGATCTGATAGCGGTTTTCGGCAGCTCTCAGCTCGCTGCCACTCTTGCGGGACAAGAGCCAGCCGGTCAAGACAAGCGGCACCAGTCCCACGAGTAGCAGGGTAAGAATGACGTAATAAATGAGGCTAATTTTGCGGCGTTCAGTGGGCATGGTAGCGGGGAGGCTTGAGAACTAAGCCTCCTTAATTCTAAAGCAAATACCGAAAACGGTCAACAAGTTTTAACGCCCGATTATCTTACGACAAAACTGTGAGGATATTCACCATACGTATTGGAAGTGATGCCGTTGCGGACGGTGCTGCCGTAGGTCGAGCGGCCGGGGCGAAACTCGATAGTGACATTGCCGCCTTTTTCGAGCGTGATGATCCCTGCGTGAACAGCCGCCGTGCAGATCGACGAATCCGCGGCGTAAATGTCGCTCCCCCATATAGCTTCAGGAATGCCATTTTCAGGACATTGAAATTTATATGTCTGGCCGACGTCGGTCCTGAATGTCGACCCGGATGTTGTCCAGGCGATCGGCGTGACCTCGTCAGCGGCATCAGGCTTTTCGTCAGTTTTACCGGAATCGGTCGCTGGTGAAGGCGACGATGCA
>JBKJRA010000345.1:0-4864 GCA_046594975.1 Pyrinomonadaceae bacterium
GCTGCTGTATGAGTTTAAGGACGATCTCAACAAATACCTGTCGACGCGCGGTGGAGCAATTAAGTCTCTCAAAGACCTGATCGCATTCAACGAGAAAAATTCTGATAGGGAGATGCAATATTTCGGTCAAGAGACATTTATTCAGGCGGAGGCAAAGGGCGATCTCAACGAACGTGCGTATCGAATCGCTCTCCTGCAAAGCAAACTGATGACGCAGGAGCAGGGTATCGATCTGGTGATGGACAAAGACAAACTCGATGCCATCGTCGCACCATCGGGCGGTGTCGCGTGGATGACCGATCTTGTCGGTGGCGACTGCGGCGTGTTTGAAAGCTCATCGGTTGCGGCGGTCGCGGGTTACCCGAATATCACCATCCCTGCGGGGTATATTCAGGGTTTACCCGCAGGCATTTCATTCTTCGGCAGGGCATTTTCAGAGCCGACATTGATCAAGATCGCATACGCATTCGAACAGGCGACCAAGGCTCGCAAGCCGCCGCGTTATATGCCGACATTTGTTTAATTTATTTCTCAAAAGATTTTAAAACCAGATCGGTATATGGCGCGTCTATATACAGACCGGTTTTACCATCTCGATCTCAGAGGTAAATTACAAAAATGAAAAATTATCGATCCGCGAGTATTCTCAGCTTGGTTTTGGGTTTTGTATTTGTGACTGCGGCCGCAGCTCAGATCAATATCAAGATACCTAGAATCGGCCAGCCAAAAGCCACGCCGTCGCCAAGCTCAACCCCAATGACTCCAAGTAATCCGGTCGGACAGCCACCGGTCAGTTCGACAAATGGCAGCACGGGCACGGCACAACCGCCGACGGCGGGCGACAATCCGCAACTATTAAAGACTACGCTCGACGTTCGTTGCGACACCGAAAATCATTATTGGAAACTGCCAACCGAATCGAATTATACGAGCTGGATACCGATGCTCAAATTCAAGGTTCGCTACGCCGGAGCCACGAAACTGCGTCTGATGGCGGAATATTTTACGCCTGACGGCAAGTCTTGGTACACCGAAACACTCGGCACAAATATGTCGAACGCGACGGAGAAGACGGTCGATATTAATACCGAAAGAACATCCGGACGATTTGAAGGGAAATCGACGATCGCGACAGGATTGTTTGGTGTAAAGATCACCGACAGCCGCGACGGCAGCGTGCTGTTTCAAGGCAAATTCAAGGTCGGGAAATTCAAATACGGGCCGAATATTCCGATGTTTAAGAATCAAAATGATTTCTTTGTAGATCAGGATTGGAATCTGCCAATAGGCTATGTTTGGCTAAATTGGAAAGACCGTAATGCTCCCGCACCGACCGTCAGTTTGTGGATCAAGGGCGAGACGCGGCTCGATGATCTCGAAGCGAGGCTCTTTTACAACGGCCAGCAAATCGCTATGACCGACGAGATGGGAGCTGCCGAATCAGTGCAGCAGCGTTACCCGAACAGCCTGGAAAACAAGGAAACGCACCGCTGGGAACTCTACAATTTCGAGTGGTACAAATACAAATACGCCGCGACGCCCACGGGCCGCAAAATGTTTGCACAGGCAAGATTTATGAACGATTCGGACGGCGATTACACCGTCAAGGTCTTTCATAAGGGAGTGCAGATCCGCGAGGTTTCGTTCAAAGTCGCAGGCGGAAACATCGCTGATAACGGCGTAGCTTCGGGTAATGGATTTACCGACGGCAAGGTCATCGTGCCCGTGAAAGTGATGGGCGATAAGGACAAATGGACTTCGACGACTTGGAAAGCCGATGCGTTTTACGCGAATCCTCTGGCCGGATTTGTCTGGCCCTAAGGGCTATCTTGCGGTGAGGAGACGCAAACCGTCGAGCAGTAGATTTTCGTCAACAATATCAATGACGTCGGTCTTTTCGGCGATCATCGATGCAAAACCACCTGTGGCGATAACCGTTGCGTTGTCGCCAATTTCTTTTTTGAGCCGGGAAACTGTGCTTTCAACCAGCCCAACGGCACTGTAAAAGATACCAGCCTGAATCGAGGTTTCGGTCGTTTGGTTGATAACGGTATCGGGTATTTTGATCTCGACCTCGGGAAGTTGTGCGGTGTTTTGATGTAAGGCTTTTGCCATCGTTGCCAAACCAGTAACGATAAGACCGCCGACCAGTTCGTGCATATCATTGACCACGTCAATTGTCGTTGCGGTTCCGAAACTACACACAATACACGGCACACCGTATTTCTCAGCGGCAGCAAATGAATTGACGATGCGGTCGGTTCCGGCGGCCTCGAGCGGTTTGTAATGAATAGTCAGTCCGAAATCGAGATCGTTTCTGACAATGAATGGATCGACGCCGTGATCTGCTTTCAGGAATGTTCTGAGCGGCGTTTCGAGATCGGGCACGACCGAGCACATTATCGCTGACGAAATAGGAAGATCAAGACGTCCATCCACCGCAACCTTTAGCTGGTTTGCAGTAGAGTTTCGTTTTGTTGGGATCGAGAATTTGGTTTTAAAGGATTCGCCGTCGTTGACACCGAATTTTATCGAGGAGTTGCCGATGTCGATCGCGAGCAGCATTAGCCTTGGAGCGGCAGGCCGTCGTAGATGACTTTCCAGCCGTTTTGGCGGCTTGTTCGGAGGCTTTTGGTAAACCATTCGACTGCAGCACTAGCATCGTCGTAGATCTGAACGGCAGGACGATCTTCGCGAGGATCGACGCGGCAAATTGCGGCTCCGACGGTCGCGGTTTTGATGCAGAGCAGAGCGATCATATTTTCTTTTTGCATGACAGCAGTGCGGACGGCGACGTTTTCAAATTCGTCGTCAAACTCGTCAAATTCTGCGAGATCCTCGTCAAACTCATCATCGTAACCGATGAGATCGCTTTCAAGATCCTCGTCAAAATCAAAATCTGCTTCTAGGTCAAACTCGTTGCTCATAACTCGTAACTACACGTTACACGCTTGGGCGTCGAAATTCAATTCATACTTTACCTCGGCGTGATTTTTGACGAGCATTTCTTCGCCGACGTGGTTGCCCGTGCGGCGGTCAATGATCTCGCGCCAGATCTCGTTTTCGCGGAAATTTTTGTCACCCTCGGTCGTAAATTTATGATATTTCTCGATGACATGATACGAATAAGGCGTCTCGCGGTCGCTGTAGATCGCACCTTTTAGGTGATCGTCGGTCAGCCACAATTTTATCTGAAATGTCATGTCGGTCGGGTTTCGTAAACGGAGATCGACATAGTTGTAAAAGACTCCGGCACCGCTGCCAAAGGGCAAGACGCGGTTTTCGTCCGGAAACGGATCAAAGCTGTGATGATGCCTTTCTGCTATCTCAAGCGGCGTGTGCAAGGCCATCCAATACAGCATATTTGCAAGCTGACACAGCCCGCCGCCTACTCCGCGGACGACCTCACCGCGAGATAGCTGCATGCCTTCGTGATAGCCTTTGGCGGCCGTCGCCTCGCCAATTTGCCGCCAAAATGAAAATGTTTGGCCCGGTTTAATTAGAATTCCATCGATGGTCGGACAAGCTATCCGGAGATTTTTGATCTTGTTTTGCTGCAGCTCAGGATCAGAATTTCCGAGACGCCGGAGCAATAGAGACTGATGTTTTTTATTGGTAAAAGGCAGATTGCCCGCCTGCATCTCTGACGCAAAACGGCCCACGAGCGGCAGATCGGCAATGTGGCGAAACATTCGTTTTTGCCAGATACGAGCGTCGTATAAAAAAGGGTGAATTTCAGATAGCCGCTTTCGCATACTGTTAAAGATTGTGATTCTAGCTGTTCGCTTTTACAATGACAATCTGGCTTTACATTTGGTCTCGATAACGACATGGAAGACGACCTGTTAGATCGACGAACGGAACCTAAGGATGGCGTGGTGTGTCCAGCCTGCGCGGCCTTTGTCGGTGTCAACGAAGTCTTTTGCCCGGCCTGCGGTGCACCGATCAGTCTGCTTGCTAATACCGACCCGCTGCAGCGGATCTATACTGAAGGGTACATGTATCGAAAGGCGGTGGAGACCAAGCCTAAGCTAATCGTGGTGATAGGTATCTGGATAATGTTAGGTCCCGCGTTTGTAGGGACGATGATCGGGGCTATATCGCTGATCGTAGGTGGAATTGGCTCAGGTTTTGGCGGATTTATTTTCTTTTGGATCTTAGTAGCATTAGCCCTATTTTCGTTCGTTGTTCTTTCTCGTGTTACAAAAAATTACATTAAATTTGAACCACCCGAGAACGACAAACTCGACTAGACGCTCCTCAGCCTTTCGATATCGCCAGCCTGAACGATTGTAACGGAACCGTCTGCGGTCTTCACTCTAAGGGCCCCATTTTCTTCGAGGCCGTCGGTTGTGCCTTCGAATTGGCCGTCAGGCAGCGTTATGCGGACTGCTTTTCCGCTGAAATATGTCGAACGCTGCTGCCAGTGATGCAGTATCTCTTGTGCTCCGCCGTCTTCATTTAGTATGTCGTAAAAATATGACAGGTAACGGGTTAGCGATTCTGCTAGTTCATTGGGCACGATAATTTTCCCGCTTTCGGCGTGAATTGATGTTGCAGTTTCGGCTATCTCGTCGGGGAAATTTGAGCTTTTGAGATTTACTCCGATGCCGACTATAACTGCGAGGCCTTTTGTCGTTTCGACCGTTTCGGCAAGGATGCCGCAGATTTTTTTTTCTTCGACGAGCACGTCGTTGACCCATTTGATGTCGGGTTTAATTCGAAACTCTTTGAGCGTATCGTAAACCGCGACGCCAGCCATCAATGTGAGCAATGACAGATATTTAATGTCTAATTGCGGCCTGAGAACAATGCTGAAATACAGCCCAGCGTCAGGCTCTGATACCCAAGTCCGTCCCTGCCG
>JBKJRA010000011.1:0-3288 GCA_046594975.1 Pyrinomonadaceae bacterium
GATTTCCCGTGTTTTATTATCCCAGAGCACAACCGACGGATCGCGGAACGAGCCGAAATACCTGTCTATGCCGTCGATTCCAATGGCGTGGTTCCCATGTCCAAATTCGACAAAGAAGAATATGCCGCATACACCATCAGGCCAAAGATAAACCGCCTGCTCGACAATTATCTCAAGCCGCTGCCAAATGAGGAGGTCGAAATACCGAGCGTTGGGCTGGAAGTAGATTGCCCGGATACTATCGTGAACTCCGGCAACATCGCGTCGCTTGTTGCCGACTGCGACATTGACCACAGCGTTCCGGCTTCGCAATATTACAAAGGCGGGACTATTGAGGGCCGCAAACGCCTGAAAAAGTTTGTTGAGGAGATCTTGCCGCATTATGACAAGGCACGGAGCAAGCCCGACAAAGATGGGTCTTCGCGACTGTCGTCGTACCTACATTTCGGCTATCTCTCGCCGCTTGAGATCGGGCTTGCAGTGCGGGACGCCAATGCCCCACAAGAGTCGATCGATGCCTATCTTGAGGAATTGATCGTCCGCCGTGAGCTGTCGTATAACATGACCCAGTTTAATGATAAGTATGATTCGCTAGATGCACTGCCTGCTTGGGTGCATAAGACGATGCGGGAACATGCCGAAGATGAGCGCCAAATTACTTACACGCTCGAACAACTCGAAAACGGCGAGACCCATGACGCACTGTGGAACGCCGCCCAGCGTGAAATGGTAGTGACGGGCGAGATGCACAATTATGTGCGGATGCTATGGGGGAAAAATGTCATCGCCTGGTCGCCGTCTTACGAAGTAGCTTTTGAAACGCTCGTCCACCTTAACAACAAATACTGCCTAGACGGACGTAACCCAAATTCCTACGCCGGAATTCTGTGGTGCTTTGGTAAACACGACCGCCCGTGGATGGAACGCGACGTATTTGGTCAGATCCGCTATATGACAAGCGGCAGCACGGGAAAGAAGTTTGACTCTAAAAAATACATCGCGTGGACAAACGGACTGGTCTGAAGTGCAATTTGAAACCGTTTAGGGTTAAATTCGTAATGGTAAGTTAGTCTTTTTCAAAAATTTGATTTTTCAGGGAGTTTTTTCAAACATGGGATCAATATTTAAGTTTTCAACGGCCCTCATCGTCCTGTTTTCAATGACCGTCGTATCATTTGCACAGAGCAAGGGTTTCGACACCAGCCGAATGGACACATCTGTCGAGGCTTGTAACGATTTTTATTCATACGCCAACGGTAATTGGCTGAAAACGACAAAGATACCAGCCGAATACCCAAGCTGGGGTAGCTTTACGATCGTTTATGAAAACAATCAAAACGTGCTGAAAAAGGTGGTCGAGACTGCTGCCAAAACAACCAATGCTGCTAAGGGTAGCGACACGCAGCTCGTTGGTGATTTTTATGCATCGTGCATGGACGAAGTCGGGATGGACAAGGCGGGCACCTCACCGATCAAACCTATTCTCGCCGAGGTCACTAAGATCAAAAGCCTTAAGGACCTGCAGCACGAGATCGCCGTGTTTCACAACCGGGGGCTAGGCGGTTTTTTCAGATTCGGGATCGGGGCAGACGATAAGGACAGCAATGCGAATATCGCAAACGCTAACCAAGGCGGTGTCGGCCTGCCAAACCGCGATTACTGGTTTAAGGATGACGCAAAATCGCAGGAGACGCGGCAGAAATATTCGGAATTCATGACGAATATGCTCAAACTCGCGGGCGACTCGGCAGAAACGGCCGCCGCTGAGACCGCGACCGTCACGGCGATACAAAAACGATTTGCCTCGGCTGCAAAGCCACCGGTCGAACTTCGCGATTCCGAGGCGAACTATAATAAAAAGTCGATGGCCGAGCTTGCTCAAATGACGCCGAATTTCTCTTGGCCCGACTATCTCTCTTCACGCGGAGTTTCAGTTCTTAAAGAGGTCAATGTCGGCCAGCCTAAATACTTTGAAGAAATGAGCAAGATGCTGACGGAGATCCCGCTGAACGATTGGAAGACCTATATGAAATGGGTTGTGATCGTGAACTCGGCAGGCAGCCTTTCGAAAGCATTTCGCGACGAAAGCTTTAATTTTTCTGCGAAATACTTGTTCGGAGTGCAGGAACAGCAGGCCCGGTGGAAGATATGTACCGCGGAAGCTGACAACGTCATTGGCGAATCGCTAGGCCAGGAATTTGTAAAAACATCGTTCACTCCCGCCGCCAAAAAGCGGATGAACGAGTTGATCGACAATCTTTTTGCGGCGTACAAGGAACGCATTCAAAAGCTTGACTGGATGAGCGATGCAACGAAAAAACGAGCGCTCGAAAAGCTCGCCGCCTACACACGAAAGATCGGCTATCCAGACAAATTAAAGGGCTACAAGGGGCTCGAGTTTACGCGCGATTCGTTTTATCAGAACGGCCTCAGGGCAAACGAATTCGAGATCAAACGAAATATGGAAAAGGCCGGCAAACCGGTCGATAAGACCGAGTGGGGCATGACGCCGCCGACCGTAAATGCTTACAACAATTCACAGTTTAACGAGATCGTTTTTCCCGCCGGGATCCTACAGCCGCCATTCTTTGACTCGGCCTCGGATGATGCGATCAATTACGGCGGCATCGGGGCAGTTATCGGCCACGAGATCACGCATGGATTCGATGACGAAGGAAGCAAATATGATGCCCAGGGAAACCTGAAAACGTGGTGGACCGATATCGACCGCAAGACCTTTGATGAAAGAACATCATGTGTTGTCAAACAATTTAGCGGATATAAGGTCGGCGGCGATATATTTATGAACGGCAAGCTAACGCTCGGCGAAAATACGGCAGACCTGGGTGGTTTGACAATGGCATTTGCTGCGATGGAAAAGTCAATGGAAGGTAAGCCGAAACCAGGCACGATCGACGGGTTTACGCCCGAGCAGCGATTCTTCCTGGGATGGGCACAGGCTTGGGCTGAGGTGTCGACGCCGCAGGGTGAGGCATATCAAGCTCAGAACGATCCCCATTCGATAGCACGTTTCCGAGTGAACGGCCCCCTTTCGAATATGCCTGAGTTTGCATCGGCATTTGCCTGCAAAACGGGCAAACAAATGGTGCGATCAGAGATCTGCAATATTTGGTAAACGGCCTCGTCGGCACTAATCAACCTACACCGGGCGAGATATCACCTGACATCTCGCCCGGTTTTTTCGTAAAAATACGCACTTAGGTGTTGACCTAAGTGTTTTTATCGATTATAGTTAGGTATATGCCTAAGTTGGAACAAAAAGACATA
>JBKJRA010000203.1:0-2713 GCA_046594975.1 Pyrinomonadaceae bacterium
CGACGGCCTATACGATGTTTGCAAATCTCGGCGACCGCGTGCTGCCGATGCCAATAACCAAGATCGCTTCGGGTGAAGGCCGGACGATCGCCGCTCCGGCTCCTGACCGCAAAAATGTCGTTCGCCCTGATGTCGCATATGTGATGAACGACATTATGAAAGATGTCATAAATCGCGGTACGGCGGCACAAGCGCAGGGGTGGGGATTTCGAAACGTTGCGGGCAAGACTGCGTTTGCAGGAAAGACGGGGACTTCGCGTGACGGATGGTTTGCGGGATTTACGCCGGACCTGGTCGTGGTCGTTTACGTCGGGTTTGATAACGGCGACGATCTTGGGATGAAAGGTGCCGATTCTGCAATGCCGATATGGGCTGATTTTATGAAAGAGGCTCTCGATATGCACCCCGAATGGAACGGCGACTGGACGATGCCCGCTGGTGTCCGCAAAGCTGAGATCGACATTCGCAATGGTGCCCTGATCCGTGAAATAGATACATTGGCTGACGCTTCGCCTACGCCATCGCCTATTCCAACTCCGGCTATAGCGAAAGGCGATCCGCCTCCTTACTCCGAGGAATTACCTGCGGTCGAAGCACCTGAGATATACGTAACAAATGTCCCGGCGGAGTTTCGACGGATCGAATTATTTGTTGCAGGGACAGTGCCTAATAGATCGCTTATACCGATCTTGGATGAGAATCCCAATGCAACCCCGCGTCCGACACCTTCCCCGACGCCTCTCAACGGGACTTGGCAGGACGGCACCTCGCCGCCCGAAGGCCAGCCGTCCAACAGCCAAGCTCGTGCACCCGGTGATACCGACGGCAGCGTCACGGTGATGATCTGTCCGGTAACGGGAATGCGGGCGACCGTAAATTGTCCCGACAAACATGCGAAAGTATTCAAAGCCGGAACAGAACCTAAGGAATTCTGCACATTTCACCGATAAGAAAAGAAGTAACCACGAAATAACACGAAAAGACACGAAATGGAAACAACGCCTTTTTCGTGTCTTTTTAGTGTGATTTAGTGGTTAAATCTTATTCTGCTTCAGCGACGACGGCTGCGGCCGCTTTGGATTTTGAGGCGTTTTTGGGGATCGGTTTTTGATAGGCTTTGCGGGCTATCAGCGTTATCGAGTTGATCTTGATACGTTTGCGGCCCACTTCTTCGGGGGCGGAGTGCTCGTAGTTGAACGAGTATGTAAAATGCCCGGCAGAGAGCTTTTTGCAATAGTCATCCGAAAGGTGAAATGACACGGCATCCGCGTAATGCCCGAGGCACTGGTCGGCTTCGCCAAGCAATTCCGGGGTCTCGCCATCGAGATAAACCGGAACGCGTTCGGCCATCGGATCAGTGCGGCCATAGAGGTCACCAAGCACATGGCGACGCGAAAGTGATAGAGGGCTGTAAGACATAAGAACAGTTTAACACGCTTTTCGCTTATTTGATTAAAAAAAAGATGCCCGGGCAATTTTTGCACCGGGCATCTCTCTTTAACTACATATTTAGTAGTCAATATTTTACCAACGGCCGCCGCCGCCTCCACCACCGCCGTAGCCTCCGCCACCGCCGTAGCCGCCACCACCACCACCGCCGCTGCGTCCACGGCCACCGCCGCCTCCGCCGCTGCGATTTTCCTGTGGTTTAGCTTCGTTGACTTTCAGAGCGCGTCCGTCAACTTCTTTGCCGTTAAGTTCAGCAATAGCGGTTTCGCCGTCTGCCTGATTGGTCATTTCGACGAATCCAAAACCGCGTGAGCGGCCTGTTTCGCGATCTTCGATGATGTTGGTCGATTCGACCTGGCCGATAGCACCAAAGAGGTCATTGAGATCCTGATTGGTCGTGTTGAAGGAAATGTTTCCTACATAAAGTTTCATTGACATAATAATTTACCTTTTACCCTTACTGAAGGGAATGCTGAAGAAGTGTGTCGAACCGGTGTGTCTTCCGCAAAAGGAAAAAGGCCGGGTTTCGGATACTCAAAAAACGAGAGCTACTTCTAGTGATCTAACAGGGCCTGCTCTCAAACTTATCCAAAAACCGTTAAAGAAAGCGCGTCCCAATAGACGCGAGAGAAGGATTAACACATTTATGATGCACGTAACTACTAATAAATGCAAGCGAAATTAGCACGGTTAGATATTGTGCTGGTGTCGCCATCTTTTTCGAGGCTTACGGATTTGTTAAGTTTCCCTACTATCAATTTACGTTTTTCACGAATGTGTGTTAAAAAATTAGAGACTGCTCAATTAACCACATAGTTTAAGCAATATTTCTATCACTGGGGGCGGCGACTTTGTCGCCGCAAAAGTAGGAGTGAATTTTGTTGATGAAATTTACCGGAGCTATAGTTTTCCTGGCATTTTTAGCAGTGACTGGTTTTTCGCAGAAATATAATTGTTTGCCACCCGACATTAAGTTGGATACAGTTGTCGGCTATAAAACCATTATCTCTAGCAAGAGAATCCAAACCACCGAGCCAATAACGGTCGGACAAACGCTCAAGACCTTAAAGGCAAAGTGCGTCTGCGGTGAGCTGCTCGATGGAAAGAAAAAGGCG
The DNA here is from genome assembly GCA_046594975.1 of Pyrinomonadaceae bacterium. Lineage (GTDB taxonomy): Bacteria > Acidobacteriota > Blastocatellia > Pyrinomonadales > Pyrinomonadaceae > OLB17. The sequence continues at coordinate 2,565 of JBKJRA010000203.1, forward strand.
ATACGTTTTTACCAACTGCATGGCTGTTGGGGAAATCCGCCGCCGGACTATCTCGAGATTATGGAACAACAAAGAAAAGACCTTGAAATTTTGAAGAAGAAGTATACGGTCGTAGAAATTACTTGTAATTCCGGGGGTTCGCAGCAGCG
>JBKJRA010000211.1:0-3796 GCA_046594975.1 Pyrinomonadaceae bacterium
TCAAATTTAACTTTCTCGAAACCGTAAGTTTCAAATACCTTGATAGCAAAATCTAGACAATCAGCAACCTCGGAGTGAACCTGATCAGGACGCACAAAAAGATGAGCGTCATCGACAGAAAATCCGCGAACACGCATCAAGCCGTGAAGCGTTCCTGAAAGCTCGGCACGATAAACCGTGCCCATTTCCGAATAACGCTGCGGCAGATCGCGGTATGATTTTGGCGAAGCCTTGTAAATGCCGATATGAAAAGGACAATTCATCGGCTTGAGGCGATATTCCTCGTCCTCAATACTCGTCGGAGCATACATCGAATCAGAATAATTACCTTCGTGGCCGCTTGTTACCCACAGTGCTTTTTTCGCGATATGCGGCGTAAACACAAAGCTGTATCCACGTTGCTCCAGCTCCTCGCGAAGCAGACGCTCCATCTCCATACGGACGATGCCGCCTTTCGGATGCCATAGAATAAGGCCTTGACCGTATTCCTCTTGGATGGAAAATAGATCGAGTTCGCGTCCTAGCTTTCGATGGTCGCGTTTCTCAGCCTCTTCACGCTGCTTAAGCCAGGCGTCTAATTCTTCTTGTTTAGCAAACGCAGTGCCATAAATACGCTGCATCTGCTCACGTTCCGCGTCTCCTTTCCAGTATGCACCTGACAAAGCAAGCAGTTTGAATGCCTGCAGTTTACCTGTGTGCGGAACATGCGGTCCTAAGCAGAAATCAATAAACGGCGAATTATCGATGTAATAAAGTGTCGCCGAATCTGAAACTTTGTCCGAGATCAGCTCACATTTGAGCGGCTCGTCGCGTTCCTTGAAGATATCGAGGATCTTTGCTTTTTCGACAACTTCGCGGCGATAGACCAGATTTTGCTTGGCCATGCCTTTCATCCTTTTTTCGATGACAGGCAGATCAGCTTCGGTCAGTTGTCGCGGAGCGATCACGTCGTAATAAAACCCGTACCGCGGGTCTTCCATCAACGCCGGCCCGACGCCGAGCTTTGTTCCCGGAAAAAGATCGAGCAAGGCAGCAGCAAGCAAATGAGCGGTCGAGTGGCGAATTAGTTCCAACCCGTCACGCGAATCCGCGATTACCGGCTCGATCGACAAAACTTCGTCCGTAGCGGTCAACTCACGATTCAGATCAAGCTCCTCGCCGTTTACTTTAGCGGCAAGTGCTTTCTTCAAACCGTCGCGGTCAAACGCCTTTATCGCATCCGCAACCGTCGCAGGCGCAGGGATAGACCGTTCGTTTCCACCGTATTTTACTTTTAATTCGCTCATATTTTCGTTAATAGTATATGGAGAATCGTGAATCGAAAATACGATCCGCGACTCAACATCGTCAAAGTTAAATACAATCGCAAAGCCGATTGCTCTTAATATTCACGATTTACTATTTACGATTCACTACTACTTTAAATAGATTTGATCCGATAAGAGCGACTTTGCTTTGTTCAGAGTTGCGGCTTTAACTGCGATTCTCACACCTTAAGGCGTAACTCTAAAATGGTGTCCTGCCTTTAGAGGCAGGTCGTAGTAGTTATAAAAACAACAAAGTTCTTCGTAAGCATCTTATCGAAAAATAGCAGCGGCGGACGCGTAGCGTCAGCCGCATGTTTAACTAACTCAGGAATTATATCGACTCACCCTTAAAAACGCAAGTCCTTCCTAATTAACATTGACGTTCACGGTAGCACCGCCGTTGCGGCTGATACCCAGATACTCGATCGTATTAACGCCTGCTACCAGGTAAGACGAGATATCCAGAGTGAACGTTCCATTGCTCCAGCTGTTCGGCCCAAATACCAGGGAAGCTCCATTAATAGTGACGCGAAATCGTTTCATATCGGTTGTGGGCCGCACGACAAGCGTCGCCTGACCGTTAGGAACACGAAAGTTTTGAACAAAAATAGGCGGCTGATCTCCACGCTGCCGCCGGACGGTGATGGGATATGTGCCAATATCGACCCCTTGATAATACGTTTTAAGTATCTGGAGAAACGTCTGACCCGCGAGCCCCCTGCCGTGAGCCCCGTACTGGCTCATACCAACATTATGCCCCCAGCCCCCGCCGGTCGAGATAATACTGGCGACGGTTACACCGTCCGGATTCATTACCGTCTCGACCAGCGCCGGATTTGTTAGTACGAAACTTGCAGCTATCGTGGTTGAACCGCAGGGTGCACCGGAACTCGTACCAGCGGACGGCGCCTTACCGATTACGTTTCTAAGATTATCCCAGCCCCGTACTTCGACAACGCCGCTGGTCAGTGTGATCCTGACCTGGGCGATGCGATTCGATCCGGTCATGCGCTGCAACACTTCGATACCCGTGATGTCTCCCGATGTATCTCCGCTTATAAGCACGGATCGACCGGCCAGTCTCGATTTGATGTCTGATGCCGGAATTGTAATTCGCCAACGCGAGAAACGATTGTTGACGTAACCGCACATATCGTAAGCGTAGTTATTTGGCTGAGAAGTATTGGTGGTGGTCCAAAAAGTTTGCCGGGTTGCGGCATCAGTCAGGTCAGGCGGTGAGCCCGCACCGTCGAAAATACCGTTCAGATAAGGGGTGACATTTGTACCGGGAAGTTGACCAGCCGGCAAATTGAAGATCCAGTGATTGCTGTCGCTATAGCCGCCAAACGAGGACGAATACAAGGCTGAGATAATTCGTCCTTGATACGAAGCGACAAGCCCCGTAGTTGCGTCAGTCGCTGCAATGGCATTAGCATGTTCCGAAATAACACCACGATAGACCTGTGAGGAGGACGAATCAACAATATCGAACAGGTAGCCACGCGCGATATAATTACCAATATTTGCGACTGCATAACCGCGGGCGGCCGTCGCCTGTGACTTTAGGGCTTCGATATGAAACGATGCGATCGACTCATTGGCTACCACTCCGCGAACATAGCTTTCAACCTCAATGATGTTAACGAGGTTTACTCGTTGTGCCGCTGTCGAGCTTCCGCGAGAGATCTCTATCGAGCCACGATAAAGAGGTTTTGTTTGCGGACTTCCTGATACTAAGATATTACTCCGTCGAATGCTCTCGATTTGAAAATTATTCGTGGAAAGGTCCGGCGTAAACCGAACTGGTCCGGCAACAGAGGCAACAAAACCGTTAGGTCCCGACACACTATAACTAATTCCGTTATGACTAACCTCGAAGATCTGCCCGGGCTGCATTACAGCGATCACAGTACCACTCGCCTGGTCGATGACCAAGGCGTTTCCGTCTGTGTTAGTAAGTTGGATCAGCGGATGATTGAGGGAAGCGAATTCCGAGTACGTTCCGGTCGAAGTGTAGGAATAATAGATGCCGACCCTAATATCGATCACGCTTGATGCCGGATTGTTTAAAATGACGGGTCCAAGATCCGGTCGGTTGCCCGACGCGTGAGAATCACCCACTTCTGCCCTCGATCGTATGAATTCTTCTTCCAGAATGTTTGTCTGGGTTCGTAAGTTTTCTTTTTGACCATTAACGATCAAAATTGGAAAGAGAAACAGTGCCGCCAAAAATGAAAGATAACAGTATTTCCTTAACATTTATGTATCTCCTTGAGATATTAAGTGATGACAGTGTAACACTTCATTATGGAACTACTGCGTTTCTATAACCTCAACAAAGACGGGGTAAAATAAGCTAAATGAAAAGCCGTAAGCCTTACTTCAGACTTACGGCTTAAAATGAATGGTAGTCTCTAGCAGACTCGAACTGCTGACCCCTACCTTGTCAAGGTAATGCTCTACCAACTGAGCTAAGAGACTAAACCCTC
>JBKJRA010000298.1:0-5351 GCA_046594975.1 Pyrinomonadaceae bacterium
CCCGAACAGGCTCAAGAAATACACGCATCCATCCGCCAAAACGTCGCCGCGATCAGCGGCAGCGAGAACGCAGACAAGACGCGAATTCTATACGGCGGTTCGGTAAAACCGGACAACATCGCGACATTGATGTCGCAGACGGACGTGGACGGTGCATTGGTCGGCGGAGCAGCTCTCGAAGCAGCAAGCTTCTCGCAGATCGTCAATTTTGATAGACAGTGAACAGAAGATAGTGAACAGTGAATAGAAAAAAATGAATAGTTAAAAGATAGAGAACAAATGTTCTTTTATCTTGGCACTGTTCTCTATTAACTATTCACTATTCACTATTCACTATTCACTATTCACTATTCACTGAAAGACATGGTTTACATTTTATACGGAATATTTTTTCTCTCGTGCCTCACGTTGATCGCGGCTGTTCTTTTGCAGCCCGGTAAGACGGACGCCGGAGCTTTGTTTACGAGCAACGTGTCGAGTTCGGCATTTGCACCACGCGGCACCGCGACTGTCCTTTCTAAGGTAACGATCACAGCCGCCACGACGTTTATGCTGTCGGCCCTCTTGCTCGCGATGCCCGCATTAAATGGTAATGTGTCAGTCTTGAGTGCAAATCCTGACGCACCTGCTGATACAACATCTACTACAAATTCGAACACTGCCGATGCAAATGCAAATACCGCAGTCCCGGCAGACGCAAATGCAAATGTCGTGATTCCTGTTGCTCCAGCGGCAAATACCGCTCCGGTAGCAAACGCCGCAGCACCGGCAAACAAACCGGCCGCGAATGCGCCAGTAAAACCAGCAGCAAAGCCTCCGGTTAAAAAGTAGTTTCAAATTCGTAACCGTAATTTGAAATTCGTTATTGATAATTTTGCTCAGGTGGCGTAATTGGTAGCCGCGCACGTTTGAGGGGCGTGTGGAGTAATCCGTGGGGGTTCGAGTCCCCCCCTGAGCACCATTTTAGAAAACTGGCTGCAAAGCCGGTTTTTCTTTTCTCCCAACGTCCTCAAAAAGACGAACACTCATCAATATCGAACGGATCACATCCGACAAAAGACGCATGTCCACCAACATTTGGTGGACACACACCAATATCTCACAAACTATAACCTTAGAGAGATTTTCACCTACTTTAGACGCACGAATGATAACCTTAGAGAGATTTTCACCCACCTCAGACGCACGAATGATAACCTTAGACAGATTTTCACCTACCTTAGACGCACGAATGACGACCTTAGAAAGATTTTCACCTACCTTAGACGCACGAATGGTAACCTTAGAAAGATTTTCACCTACACACGAATTACAACCTTAGAGAGACAGATGGCACCAAATTTTGATAGAAGCCCACCATTTACGTGCTGATGTTTATCAAATAGCGACAGCCATTCGGCATTTCCGCTACGAGAGACACTTTACTTTCAATTTTCTACTCCTAACTTTCAACAACCATTGTCCCGGTGCCTTCGTCGGTGAAGACCTCGGCGAGGATGGCATTGCGGGTCGTACCGCTGATGACGTGAGCCGAACGGACCCCGCGTGATAGCAGCGAGATGAGATTTTCAAGCTTTGGGATCATTCCGCGGGTAGCACGGCCGGACTCGATCATGTGTTTCGCGTCGGCGATGGTCAGGCGTGAGAGTTTAGTTTCTTCGTTACCGGCATCCAGATAGATACCGTTTACGTCGGTCAACAAGATGAGTTTCTCCGCTTTGAGATGGACAGCGATCTCAGCTGCGATAGTATCGGCGTTGATGTTAAAGATACGTCCATCATCATCCGCACCGAGCGACGAGATTATCGGGAGATAACCTTTATCCAAGAGAGTTGTTATCAGCGAAGTATCGATCTTGACCACATCGCCGACGTGGCCAAAATCGACGATCTTGGTCTCGCCCGTTTCAGTATTGAGTACGTCCTTTGGCGGCCGCTTTTCAGCCGTAACGACACCGCCGTCTATGCCCGACAGCCCGACAGCATTCACCCCACGGCGGCGAAACTGAGACAATATCTCGGTATTGATCTTGCCGCGAAATATCATCTTCGCGAGCTCCAAAGTATCGTCGTCCGTCACCCTGCGTCCCTGGATGACGGTCTGGACGACCCCCAGTTTCTGCGCAAGCTCGTTCAACTGCTTACCACCGCCGTGGATCACGCAGATGCGGATGCCCACTTGGTGAAGCAAAGCAAGCTCTTCGGCTAGGGACGCAAGATTTTCCTTATCCTCGGTCACCTTGCCGGAAAATTTCACTACGAATGTCTTGCCCTGAAACTTTTGTATATATGGAAGCGACTCGCGAAGCAGGTCCAGGTTTTCGATGATCATTTTATTAGCTCCGTCATTATCGCTTTTTGAATATGCAGACGATTTTCTGCTTCATCTATTACAACTGATCGCGACGAATCGATAACAGCATCGGTTACGATCACGTTACGCCTGACCGGCAGGCAATGCATAAAGATCGCGTTATTACTGAGGGCCATTTTTTGCTCATCGACGAGCCAGTCTTTGCGTAGGTCTTGTCGAAATGCGATGTCCGCGTCTGTGTTACCGTAAAATTGCTTGCCGCCCCAGCTCTTGGCATAGACTACGTCGACGCCGTCAAACGCCGTATGGACATCGTTCGTCCATTCAACACTCCCGCCGTTCGCCGCAGCTTGGGCCTCGATCTCCGCTCGCAATTCGTCATCAAGCTCATACCCGACAGGATGAGCGATCCTTAAGGAGTGACCAAACTGCGCCGCCGCGAGGGCAAAACTATTTGGCACGGCCATCGGCAGAGGTTTCGGATGCCACGCCCAAGTCAGCAAGACTTTTTTCTTCGCCGGCCCGAGCGTCTCGCGGATCGTCATCATATCCGCCATAGCCTGACAAGGATGATGCATCGCCGATTCGAGATTAATGACAGGAACCGAAGCGTATTTCTTAAAAGCGTTGAGGATAGGATCGGTCCGTTCGACCCCCCAATCCTTGAGCTCAGCAAACGTCCGCACACCGATAGCCGACACATACCGCTCAAGCACGCGGACAAATTCGGCCAGATGTTCGGTCTTATTACCGTCCATCACAACCCCGTCGCGATGCTCCAGCGTCCACGAAGTGCCGCCGGGCTCAAGAATAACTGCGTTACCGCCCAGCTCGTAAATACCTACCTGCATCGACGCACGCGTTCGCAGGCTCGGGTTAAAAAACACAAGGGCGATGGACTTACCGGCAAGCGGTTTGTCAGCGGAGCTGACCGCTTTATTGCGAATCGCCGTTTCGATCAGAGCATCGAGCGTTGCACCGTCAAAATCATTCGTTATTAGAAAATTATTCATCTATTTCAGGCCTTCGATGAGCATGTCTATCTCATCCAAACCGGTCATCAGTGGCGGCAGCAGCCGCAATACATTCGGGTCGCTCGACGTTCCGGTAATGATGTTTTTCTCAAGCAGTTTTTTGTGAACCGGTCCGCACGGACCGTCAAACTCAATGCCAAGCAGACAACCCTTGCCGTGTATAGCTTTGACGCCGGTAAACCCCGCAAGCGAGTCACGCAGATAATGCTCGACCCGCGCGGCATTGGCGACCATGTCGTCGCTCTCGATCGCCTCAAGCGTAGCCACGACGGCCGCCATCGCGAGCATCCCGCCGCCAAACGTCGTGCCAAGATCGTTTGTCTTTATATGCTCCGAAACACTTTCATTTACAAGACAAGCCCCGACGGGAACACCGCTGCCGAGAGATTTTGCAAGCGTAACTATATACGGCACTACGCCATTCGCCGCGTCGCTACCGGCAAAGAACCAGTTTCCGGTCCGCCCGATGCCGGTCTGAACCTCATCGAATATCAGCACGATACCCAGGTCATCGCATATTTCACGCAACCCTCGGAAAAATGCAGGCTCTGCTTCGCGAACACCAGCCATCGACTGTATCGGCTCAAGCATTATCGCGGCAGTGTCAGTATCTGCAACGGCACGTACACTATTGATATCACCAAAATTGGCCACAATGTGACCGGGAACATTTGGCTTACCGATCTCGCGATACTTGCCCAAAAATGTAGCCGAGATCGAATCCGCAGTCCTGCCGTGGAAACCACCATTGAACGTGATCACTTTTTCGCGGCCGGTCGCCATACGAGCGATACGCATCGCGTTCTCGTTAGCTTCGGTGCCGGAATTGCAGAAAAAGGCTTTCGTGAGGGAATTGGGAGCTAAGGAGACAAGCTTTTCCGCCGCCTTTGCCCGTATTTCGGAATAGACAAGATTTGAATAGAACAGCACTTTCTCCGCCTGTTCCTGTATCGCCTTAACAACGTGCGGATGCGAGTGTCCAGTGGCACACACAGCGTGTCCGCCGTAGAGGTCGAGGTATCTATCGCCCTCGCTTGTCCACACCCAAGCCCCGGAACCTCGCTCGACGGCGATGTTCATCTTTGCGTATGTCGCGAGTTGAAAGTGGTCTTCGTTCTGCTTTATTTCGCTAAAATTCATCTGTTATGGATTACTTCCGGTAAATACCAAGCCGGTTTTCTCCTCAAGGCCGAACATCAGATTCATGTTCTGTACGGCCTGTCCGGCTGCACCTTTAAAAAGGTTGTCGATCGCGGAAAAGACAACGATCTGATTTCCGTTCGTATGAATAGAGATGTCACAAAAGTTTGTGTTTTTGACCCAATTGATGTCGGGCGAACCTTCGACTATCCGCACAAAGAATGAATCCGCGTAGAAATGTTTGTAAAGATTGTCTAGGTCTTCGTTAGTCATTTGAACTTTGGTTTCGAGATAGCACGATGCAAATATCCCGCGAGCGACCGGCAGACTGTGCGTCATAAACACAAGGTCATTATCAAACTCACCGACCGCTTTCAGATGCTGCTCGATCTCAGGAACGTGTTGATGCGTAAAGGGTTTATATGCGTAGAACGAGTTCATCCGCTGTGGATGATGCGTATTTGCTGCCGCCTTTGCCCCCGAGCCTGACGAGCCTGTCTTAGCATCGACAATCACTTTGCCGGTCACCAGGCCGCTCTTGACCATCGGAGCCAGAGCAAGCAGTGTTGCGGTAGCAAAGCAGCCCGGATTTGCAATATATTTCGCGTTGCGTATCTGTTCGCGATTCGTCTCGTTCAGGCCGTAAACAAATTCAGATTGCAGATCAGGCGCGGTGTGGTCTAGCTTGTAAAATTTCTTGAAAACTTCTGTGTCGTCTATTCGAAAATCGCCAGACAGATCTATCGCTTTCACATTTGATGGCAGTTGCGGCAAGATCGATAAAGCCTGGCCGTGCGGCAGAGCAAAAAAAGCAAGATCAATATCACTTAAAGTCGAAAGATTTTCGGGAGCGAGTTCAAACC
>JBKJRA010000012.1:0-3350 GCA_046594975.1 Pyrinomonadaceae bacterium
GTTATGATTATGGTTACGGCTGGCCCGTTCGGCCTCCACGTGCAAATGGCATCACTTGGCGGGCTGACGGCAGCGGTGTTGTGTATGAGCCGGGCGGACGATCGAGCAATATATGGACGCCGGTGATCGGGCCGGGCCGTCGATAGTGAGTAAAGTTGATATGAAACAGGGTTGGGAAGCGGTTATTGGGATGGAGATCCACGCGCAGCTCGCGACGGGGACGAAGATCTTTTGCGGGTGCGCGGTCGAGACGGGTGGGGAGCCTAATTCAAATACTTGTCCGGTGTGTTTAGGGCTGCCGGGTGCATTGCCCGTGTTGAATCGGCGTGTTATCGAGCTTGGAGCGAGGGCGGCGTTGTCGCTTGGGCTTGAGGTGCAGGAAACATCAATTTTCGCGCGTAAGAATTACTTTTACCCTGATCTGCCGAAAGGTTATCAGATCTCGCAATACGACAAGCCGTTTTCGGCGAATGGACATTTAACGATAATGACCGCTGAGCGTGACGAGTCCGGCCACGCCGTTGAATGGAAGCCGATGACGATCCATATTCAGCGGATGCATTTGGAAGAAGACGCCGGGAAAAATGTTCACGAAGGGCTGCCGGAGACAGATAAATATTCGTATGTTGATCTCAATCGTGCCGGAACGCCGCTTGGCGAGATCGTCACTTCGCCTGATTTTCGCACGTCCTGGCAGGCGTATGATTATGTCAATCACATCCGCCGCGTGCTGCAATGGGTCGGGGCGAGCGATGCTGATATGGAGAAGGGGAACCTGCGTTGCGAGGCAAATGTCTCGGTGCGTAAGGTCGGCGAGACCGAGTTTCGTAACAAGGTCGAGCTAAAAAATCTCAACTCCGTAAGGTTCATGCAAAAGGCGATCGAATATGAGATAGAACGCCAGATCGAGGCTCATGAAAACGGCGAAGAGGTCAACCAGGAATCGCGACTGTGGGATGAAAAAAATAACATGACGCGGTTTATGCGTTCGAAAGAGGACGCACATGATTACCGTTATTTTCCCGAGCCTGATCTGCAGCCACTTGAGGTCACGGCGGAGTTTATCGAACGCGTAAAACGCGAAATGCCCGAGTTGCCCGACACGATGCGCGACCGTTTTATGAGTGTGTACGGGCTGAATTACTCGGACTCGTCGCAGCTTGTGGCGGATCGTGATCTGGCGGAGTATTTTGAGACGACGACGCGATTTACAACCAATCCGAAACTCTCGGCAAACTGGATATTAGGCGAGCTGACACGCGAATTGAACAATTCGGGCAAGAACGTCACCGAAAGTGCGGTTACAGCAGAGGATCTCGCTGAGCTGTTAAAGACCATTGACGCAGGCTCGATCAACAATAATCAAGGCAAAGAGGTATTGGTCGAGATGTTTGCGACGGGCAAAACCGCACCGGAGGTTATTAAAGAAAAAGGATTCGAGCAGGTTTCGGACACAGTCGCTATCGAAAAAATTGTTGATGAGGTCATCGCCGCAAATCAGGCAAATGTTGACGCATATCGCGGCGGCAACGATAAGCTGTTTGGATTTTTTGTCGGTCAGGTAATGAAAGCGTCGCAGGGCAAGGCTAATCCTAAAGTTGTTAACGATATTTTGAAAGAGAAATTATGAGTCTAAACGACAAGGTAGCAGTAGTGACGGGCGGGACAAAAGGAATCGGATATGCGATCGCAGAGAGTTTGGTGAAAGCCGGTGCGAAGGTTTTTGTTTGCTCCCGGACGCGTGAGGATGTCGAGCAGGCTGTGGCGAAATTGTCGGAGATCGGCGATGCTGCCGGAAAGTTGTGCGACGTGCGTGTCGACGTACAGGTAAAGGCGGTACTGGAAAGCTGCGAAAAGCGATTTGGCGGGGTCGACATTTTGGTTAACAATGCCGGAATGGGAATTTTCAGTAAGACTGTCGAAGAACTGTCCGGTGATGAATTTCGGCAGACGCTCGAGACAAATCTGTTTAGTGTTTTTTACGCTTGTCACTACGCTGTGCCCATGATGAAAAAGCGCGGTGGCGGTTATATTTTTAATATTTCTTCACTGGCTGGGCAGAACGCTCATCCAAAAATGGCTGCTTATAACGCTTCGAAATTTGGGCTCAATGGGTTCACTGAGGCGTTGATGCAAGAGGTCCGGCAGGACGATATCAAGGTCAGCTACATTTGTCCGGGCAGCGTAAATACCTATTTCGGCGGCGACGAGCCGACTAACGCCAAGTCATGGCAGTTGCAGCCAGATGATATTGCTCACGTTGTAATGGATCTGCTTGCGATGAACGCGAGAGCTTTGCCAAGCAAGGTCGAGATCAGGCCGAGTCGTCCGCCTAAGGCCTAGGCTGCAGCTGCATTGGCGAGAATTCCACAAAGTTTTTCGAGATCAGAAACGCTGAAAGGCTTAACCAAATAATCTGAAGCCCCAAGACCGAACGCCCTTTCACGGTAAGCGTCCGTGTCGAGTGAGGTTACCATAATGACCGGGATGTGGCCGAAATTGTCGTCAGTTTTGACGTATTCGAGAAATGCCCAGCCGTCCATCATAGGCATCTCGACATCGCTCAAGATCAGGTCAGGTTCCCATTCGCCATTGAGTAATAATTCGAGAGCCTCGGCGCCGTCTTCGGCGGTGATGGTGCGGAAACCGGCCTCTTCGATGATCTTTGCGGTCAGCCGGCGTATGCTCTGGCTATCGTCAACTATGAGAATGAGCGGCGGCAGTTCGATATCAGGTGACGTTGCAGGTTCGGAAACGTGCTTTGTAGGCAAGCTGTTAGGTATCTGCAAGGTAAATTTTGTGCCTCGCTGCTGTTCGGACTCGACGCGGACCGAACCACCTTTCGACTCGACACTTTCTTTTACGATACTCATACCGACGCCGCGACCGGCGTTAAGATTGAGAGAATCTGCGGTGGTTAGGCCGCGTTCAAAAATGAGCTGATAGATCGACTGCTCGTCCATTAACCTTGCTTTTTCAACTTCGATGAGATTATTGGCGACGGCTTTCTCGATGAGTTTAGAGCTTGAAATGCCGCGTCCGTCGTCTTCGACCGACATAGACACAAAATCTTTGTCAGCATTAACCGAGATACAGATGAGGCCTTTTTCGGGCTTGCCGAGCATTCGGCGGGTTTCGGGCGGCTCGATGCCGTGGACGACTGAGTTCTTTAGCAAATGCAAGAGCGGCTCGATCAGAGCGTCGATGATAAGCGTGTCGATCTCGAGACCGGCGTTTTCGATGATGACCTCGGCTTTTTTGTTTTCTTCGAGACAAGTCGTATGGACGGCCCGGTTGAGACGCATCTCCAGTGTGCCAAAACGAACCATACGGATCTGCAGCAGCCGCTG
>JBKJRA010000021.1:0-2805 GCA_046594975.1 Pyrinomonadaceae bacterium
CCTTTCCACCGTTTTGCCTTGCCAAATGTTGACGCGGCGATCGCCGTATCGACGGCGGTCCGCAATCAACTCGAACGTATATTTCCTGCTGAAAAAATAAAGATCATTGCAAACGGCATTAACTTTACCGCTCAGTCGGACGAACAAAAACGGGAGTTGGCTGTGGGCTTTCGCACGCTGCACGCCATTCCGGCGAATGCTCCGCTCGTCATCACGTTGGGCGAACTAAAAGTGCTGAAAGGGCAACGCGACTTCGTCCTGGCGGCAAACGAGATAGTCAAGCGTGTTCCCGATGTCAGATTTGTTGTCGCCGGAAAAGACAACACGATGGATCAAAAATTTCGCCGCGAATTGAAACGCCTTGTGCGTGTGCTCGGCATGGAAGAGAAATTTTTATGGCTCGACTGGGTTGATGACATAGAGACTTTACTTGCCGCTGCAGATATTTTTGTATCGCCCTCACATTCAGAAAGTTTCGGCCTCGCGATCCTCGATGCGATGGCAGCCGGAACCGCTGTCGTGGCAACCGCAACTGACGGTGCAAAAGAGTTGATATCTGACGAAGATGCCCTCGCCCCTATAAAAGACCCGCTTGCACTTACCGAAAAGATATGTCGATTGCTCGAAGATACCGAAAAACGGCAAGCTCTCGGCGAAACACTCCGACAGACGGCTCAGGAACATTACGGCCTCGACAAAATGGTTAATGCGACTGAGGACTTGTATCACGAACTCATTGACTAACAAACCTTGCCGTAAACCTCATATTCGGTTTATCTTATGAGTATGCGGCTTTTAATTTCTGTGTTCCTTTTATCATCTATTTGTCTGATGAACGCATACTCGCAAACTGCGGAAAATTTTGCCGCGATCTGGGAAAAGGATCATGTTTCAAAGATCTTTCCCTCAGATGTACGGCACGCGGACCTTAAAAAATATCTCGAACACCTAAAAAAGCTCGGCCTCAAGGTTGATGAGGTTGGCCGCAGCGGAGCTAATCGCGAGATCTATCAGGTCGAATTTGGCAAAGGTTCGCTCAAGGTTTTTATGTGGTCGCAGATGCATGGCGATGAACCGACGGCGACGTCCGCACTCATCGACATGCTCGCCTATTTTCAAACGAACCGTAAAAACGATCTGGTCAAAAAGATCGAGGAATCGATCACGCTGCGGGTCGTGCCGATGCTGAATCCTGATGGTGCCGAGGCATACAAACGCCGCAATCTGCAGGACATCGACATTAACCGTGATGCGATAGATCTCAAGACACCTGAGGCTAATCTATTGAAACGGCTTCGTGATGAATGGGCACCGGCTATTGGTTTTAACCTACACAATCAAGGTGCCTTGACGACCGTCGGTCGGTCGCCGATGCAGGCGGCCATATCGTTGCTCGTCGTATATGGCGACGCCGCAAAAACCACGAATTTCGGTCAGGAGCGAAACACCCGTCTCGTTTCGGCGATGATCACCGCACTACAAAAATTCATCCCCGGCCACATCGCCCAGTATGGCGACGAATATACAGCCACAGCGTTCGGCGACAATTTTTCCGCGTGGGGAACGCCGACAATACTCATCGAGACAGGGGCACTTCACGGAAAAGACGAGATGTTTTTGGTCAAGATGAATTTCATTGCGTTTATGACCGCTTTGCAGTCGCTCGTCACCGGCAGCGAGGCCACTCAAGATCCTAGCCCGTATCGGACACTCATTCCAAACAGCTCAGGCGGTTTGGTCAATTACATTTTCCGGCGAGCCAATATCGTCAATCCTGCGTCGGTTAACCCTCCTGCTATCGCCGACATTGTTGCCGTTAGCGAACGCCGTCGTGCGAGCCTTGCTTCGTCAGTCAAGATAACTAACATCGGCAGTTTTGCAGGCCTGACAGGCCTCTCGGAATACAATGCAAGCGGGTTTAACGCATATCAGAGGTTCGGCAAAACTCAACCCGGCGAATTGGCGGAGTTTTACTTTTATAAAAAGGATCGTGTTGTCGATTGGACAAGTACAGCTCTCGCGACTGTGTTTCCGCCGGACGCTATTTTCTCCGGCGGCAAATGGATCAAAGGCGAGGGACTTGTCCCTAAGATTAGATAAAGTTAGGTCCCAGATGTGCTGACACTGCTAAAGATAAAAAATATCGCTCTCATCGGCGAACTCACACTTGAGTTTGGGGCGGGTCTGAATCTGCTAACCGGTGAGACCGGTTCCGGTAAATCTATCATCGTGGATAGCCTCGGAGCTCTGACCGGGAGGCGTGTATCGAATGACCTTATCAAGGAAGGAGAGGATTCGGCCCAGATCGAGGGTCTGTTTACAATTCCAAATGATGTAGCAACCCGCGAACTGCTGGACGATAGTGGCATCGAGATCGATGGCCCCGGGGATATCGAACTCATTGTCCGCCGGGAATTGTCTTTGTCCGGTAAGAATCGTGTTTTCATAAACAATCAGCTTGTCACGCAAGGTTTCCTTAAAATCATCGGCCCCCGTCTCACCGATATCCACGGCCAGGGCGAGCAGGCCGCTCTCTACGACATCGAAACGCACATCGAAATGCTCGATGAGTTTGCTGATGTCGATAATGAAAAGGTTCGTGTTTCAGATGCTTATCGCGAGTGGTCAGCCGTCAGATCAGAACTGTCGTCTTTAGAAAAAGACCAATCTGAAAAGTTACAGCTGCTCGATATTCTCCGCTTTCAGGTCAGTGAAATAACTGCCGCGAATTTGTTGTCGGGTGAGGATGACGAACTCGAAGACGAAAAACGCCGTCTCAACAATGTCGAAAAGCTGTCATCTCTG
>JBKJRA010000077.1:0-6966 GCA_046594975.1 Pyrinomonadaceae bacterium
GCACAACAGCCGGCGAGGTCTTTTCGACCACATCGGCGTAGGATGTCCGCATTCCGTCGACCACAATAGGTGCTGCGGGGGCTTGCGGCTGTGCTGTCGGGGCTTCGACACCACCAAAAAGACCACCCTTACATCCGCCGAGAAAAGCGGAAAACGTGATCAAAACAATGAGTGAAAACTTCTTAAATGACATTTCGAACGATACTCCAAAAATATTGCTTATAATATTCAGACGGCTCTTGTGAGCTACTGTGTATTACTATCTTTTTACGAAAAAAAACTGATATATGTTCATGAAAAAATGGAAAATGAAGACGGATCTTTCATTTTCCATTTTATTTTAATTATCCCTACGTTTAAGGAACGTCTATGTTCATATCACGTCCGGAGAAGCTAAATGAGGGGCGTTTGCGGCCTTTCATAAACTTCGCGGCGGTTTGCGACAAAGCCGTAATGATCATCGGCAAAGCAATCGACGGGTCGCACGGAACATAAGCGGTAATTGCCCCACGGAGTAATTTGCCGAATACAGACGTGTGGTTTGCCCCATACGAAGGCGTACGAATATCGAGCGGGGCAGTGTCAGTCGCGATCGAGATCGCGTATTTATGGCCACGAGGGTTAGTTCGAGTAATGTATGAAGCGATCTCAGCGACATTGACCATATTTTGGCTCGATGCACTGCCCAACGTGATAATGCCGGAGTTACGTGTTTTCTGTGCGATCTGCATCATTTCAAGAACGTCGGGCGAAGTGTCGAGCGAAATTTGAATTTTCTTTTCAAATTTTGCACGAGCGATACCTATGCCGAGTTCGGAACCGGACAGGTCAGGGCAATAAACAGGAATGCGTGATTTGAAAGCCGATGTCAGAATGCCATCTTCGTGAGCGATCTCAGAAAGCTCTCGTCCCATTAAATGCAGAAACTCGCGGATCGAATATGAGCGGGTCAGTTCGAGCTGGTTGATCACGCTGCCGATCCATTCGTCGGCTTCTTGATATTCTTCGCTATTGGCGAGAACGTCGCCCAGACGCATCACGTCTGAGCCGCCCAGCTCCTCGTCGCTCATGCCCGGATGAGCCTGATAATGATTGCGTCCAAGGATTTCGTGGATGTCATTGTAAAGCACGGTTCCCGACATTACGATCACGTCCACAAAACGATTCTTTATCACATAAGCTAATAAACGCCGCATACCTGACGTGATCAGATTACCTGAACCACAGAGATAGATCGTCGAATTATCGTCGAGCATATCGAGCCAGATGCGATGTGCCTCGGCCAATTGTTTTGCGCCGAAACCGGCTCCTTCCATCTTTTCCAAAAGCCCTGCAACCGAACGATCACGATCGATCGGTACCGGCCGTGTCGGGACGGTCAAAAATTTTGAGGCCTTTGTCTTCTTTTGAGCTACCATAATTATTCTTCTCTACTAATTTTTTGCTGTAGGCAAATTCTTAATTTCATGCCGCCAACTGTTTACTTACCATTAGGGGTTAAATACGTATAACTTTCTACCTGATCTTCATAAAATTCGATGGCGCTACTGCCTTCGGCATTTGATAGCTTGCCTTCTTTGATCCGCTGGAGGACGCTTTTACGAAACGTGTCGTGAAGCTGCCCCGGGTCAAAGCGAACAGACGCAACCGCGTCTCCGAGCGTCGCGCCGCAGATCACTTTCTTGATAATATATCCATCCTCGCCAATAAAAACGTGTGCCTCGTGCGGAACGCCAAACAGATTATGGTTATTTCCCATTACCTCTTGATACGCACCGACCAGCATCATTGCCAGATAATAAGGCTCGTTTTTGACGAGTTTATGCAATTCCAACACGGGTTTGACGTCGTGCAGATCCACGAACTTATCTACAATCCCATCGGAATCACAGGTTATATCACAAAGCGTAGCATATTCTGCGGGCTTTTTGTTGAGTTTATGTATTGGGATGATAGGAAATAACTGTTCGAGTGCCCAGTTATCCGGCATTGAGCGAAAAACTGAGAAATTTGCGAGATATTTCGCACACATCAGTTGCCGCAGCTCGGTAAATTCCTCAGCCACATATTTCTTTAATTGTGCAAATTGATCTGCTTTTTCACAGATGTCCCAGAATAAAACTTCGCCCTTGCCCTTGGCCTCAAGCGAGATCAGGCCGAGGTTGAACATAGTGAAAAGCTCGTCACGGTTTTCGAGAGCATCGTGATAATACTCTCGGTAATTCTTAGCGTTTATCGTCTCGCGCAGATCGTGAAGCTCCCGGATGATCTGGGGGTCGTCTTTTTCGAGCTCCATTGGCACGAGGCTCTCGACGACCGTTTCGATCTCGTCCTGAATGTTTGTGACCAGGATCGCATGATATGCCGAAAGGTAACGGCCCGATTCCTGAATGATCGTAGGATGAGGAACATTTTCGTCATCACAGACGGTTTTGATGACGTAAATAACATCGTTCGCAAATTCGCGGGCGTTATAATTTGCCGACGATTCAAAAGAGGTGCGCGAACCGTCATAATCGACTGCCATACCGCCACCGACATCGAGATACTCGATCGGAATCTTCATTTTCTGGATCTTGGCGTAGGTGCGGGCAGCCTCTTTCATCGCGTTTTTGATCCGCTTGATGTCAGTCAACTGTGAGCCGATATGAAAATGAAGCAGCTTGAGCATATCGATCCGCCCGGCTTCTTGCAGTCTTCGGATAACCTCTAGTATCTCTGTCGTTGTCAGTCCAAATTTTGCCGCTTCGCCGCCACTCTTTTCCCATTTACCTGAGCCTTTGGAATAGAGTTTCACGCGGACGCCGATCATCGGCATGTCGGCATCAGGATTTTCAGCCGAGAGTTTTTCTGCAAGGTCGAGCGTATGGTCGAGCTCGCTCATCTTTTCGATCACGATCACGACGCGCTTTCCCGCTGTCGCCCCAGCAAACGCAAGTTGTATAAACTCCCTATCCTTAAAACCATTGAGAACCAGCAAGCTTTCCTTAGCTTGTTCAAGTCCGAGAGCAGCATAAAGCTCGGCTTTCGAGCCGGCTTCGAGGCCAAAGTTATACCGTGTTCCTTCACGCAGATATTCCTCGATGACCGCACGGTTGGAGTTGACTTTCATTGGAAAGACGCACAGATGCCCGCCTTCGTATTCAAATTCCTTAATGGATTTGCGAAACGCAGTTTGCAGCTTTCTGATCTGTCCAAAAATAAGTTGAGGAAAACGTAGTAAGATCGGCGTATTGACGCCGCGTTTGCGCAGGTCATCAACGATCTCTTTTACATCGGCACTTAGAGCGTCGTTTTCAGGCGCACGGACGATGAGATTACCCTTGCGGTTGACGCCGAAATAATCGGCTCCCCAATTATCTATCCCGTAAGTTTCAATGCTTTGCTCAATTACTGCGCTCAAATTATGCCTCTCTAACCTTTCATCTTATGATAAAAGTTTATAGCTTAATAAACATCCGGGGAAAAACAAAATGGGGAGTATCGGTCAGAACCGGGAGCGCTAACGACTGGGTTCTTAATACTCGCGTTGAGACCCAGTCGCTGCCGCTCCCGGTTCTGACTCGTACTTTGGCATAATCCTTGCATTAGATGGGTTTGGGGGAAAAGGTTAAATCGCCAAGAGCCCAGTAAATATATGATAAATCCGCATTGTTTGAGTAAAGATGGATTGAAAATGCCGTATCTTGTCAAATTATAAGTGCCAAAAACTGTCACTTATTATTACTTTGTGCGGAATTTTGAGGTGAAAAATATGAGGAAAAAAAGCGAACTTGGATTTTCTCTGATCGAATTGATGTTAGTGGTTGTGATCGTCGGTGTAATTGCTGCTTTGGCTGTGCCGGCTTTGCAGAAAGGACTTCGTGCTGCTGAAAATGGCAACACATTTGCGACGATGAGATCGATCGCATCAACTCAGGTCAATTATTATTCGCAGAATAACCGCTTTGGACGCCTTTCCGAAGTCAACAATTTGCTCTCGAGCAGCATCGGGAGCACCGGTGCGTTGCCCAATCAACTGAATCGAGGCAAATTTGTCTTGGCGATGTCGCCATCCAGCCCAACCGACGGTGAGTTGAGAAATGGCTATACGATCACCGCGACACGCAATATAGCCGGTGAAGGTGTCACATATGTTTATGAATTGACCCAAACCGGAGAGATCAAACAGATCCTACCGTAACCCGTTATATACAAAGCCCCACGATCTTTCCAGCCCCGAAAGGAATTAGGTGCCAACCATGAATGTCTTTGAAGATCTCGTTCTAGAATTACAAAACGAGAACCTACTTGAAACACCTGACGCAATATCTGCGGTAGATTTACAAGACGAGAGTAATTACCATCTCGACGAAACCGCTGTGCCTAACGTGAGTTATGACCTGCCGGAATATGAAGGTATGGAATCGCTCGCTACCGAAGTTGAGAATGATCAAGCCTACGAAAATATGTCAGAGGCTGACTCCGGTCGATATTACGATGAAACGGTCGAAAATCACTCCGGGCCAGAACTAAACGGTGTCGAGTCTTCAGACGAAGAAGACATGAGTGTTCACGAAACTGTTGCAGAGACGGTCGTAATGTCTGAAAATGTTGCAGATGGTGTTACACCGGACGAAGAGGTCCAGCCACCTAGCAAGCGGCCAGTTACGGGCAAAGAATTCTTTAATAAGCGTGCTATGGCTGAGGTTTCGAGTCTTCAGATGGTCGAGCATGTCATCACCGGCATTGAGCGCGAATATATGAAGGTCGTGCCGAAGTCGTTCGACGATTTCAACGCCAAAAAGGCTCTTCATTCATTTTTGATTGTTGATCAAGAGATAAATTCTGAGGCTCACGCAACCGCTGAATTTACGCTGATGCAGGAAACAGAATCCTGGTGCACGGCTCTTGCTGCACGTGACCGTAATATGCAGGTTTCCAGTCTTCGCCAATATTGCGAAAACTCACGTCCTGCGTTGAGTTCACAGGCGATGTTGGCGCTTGGCAGGTTTTACCGAAATTTGCCGTATTCGGAATCGGTTCGCTCAAAATTTGATTTCATAATCACGCGTCTGTTCTCACGTTCTGTTAACCAAGAAAAACGGGCATGTCTTTTTAACCGGGATGAAATGCACGCTCATATCAATACGCTTTACAGTGATTGGTCGAGCATATCGCTATATTCGGCTGAAGATGACGATTCTAAGGTAATGCTGACGGCTCTCAGTTTTGAAGATCTCTCAATCGAAGCAGAACGAGCCTCATCATTCGACCAATTGATCGAGAGCGACTTTTTTAGCCGCTTAAGGATGTTCAAAGAGAGCATCAGCGAGCTATTTTATGCACCGCAAGTCACTGTAGCCGCTATCGAATGTAATATCCGGATAGGTAATGCCTACGTTGATCTGATCGACATGGAACGACGAAAAATGGATGCCGCAAGCCTTCATACCAAATACGGCGACCTTGATGATCAAACAGTGTCGGAGGCAACAGGGCAATCACTTCAGTTTGTCGATCTGCTTCGCGAGCTTTCCAAGCATGTCGAAGAAGAATCAACCGAGCCGCAACAATTTCAATATGAATTTGACGAGGAATTACCTCCTGTCGAAATAGTCGAAGCAAAGCCTGCTTCGAAATTAAACAAACTTGGTATCCCGTTTGTTTCAAGCTTATTAAAGAACGCATTTTCGGTAAACCCATGGTTCCTCGGCATTGCTGTATTGCTTGTGCTAGCATCACTCGGGCTGTATGTTTGGGGTAATTATGTTGTAACTGACAGTGTCTCGATCAATGGGGTAGCTGTGGTCGCGGTTGAGAATACTATTCTTAAGCAATACATCAAAACTGCAAGGATCAGCGGTGAAACATTTTACGGGCAGATGCTGCCAACGTGGGATAATTTACCGAAAGACAAGCGTGAAGAATTCTTGCGGGTCGTGTTTAAGGCCGCTCAGGAAAAGGGTTGCAAGCAGGTCACATTGATCTCAAAAGACGGCAAACCCGCAGCTTATGCTTCGGCAACGCGAACTGAGGTAATAATGCCGTAGGCGGCGAATAGAAAATAGTAAAAAGAAAAAAAGGCCGCGAGCGTAATGTTCGCCGATCCGACTCGTCTCGCCCGAGCTTTTTTCGAGCGGGTCGAGTCCTACGAATGCCACGACCTCTTCCTTACGGCGGAAGCGTCGAACATCGCCGAGCGTGTGGACCAGTGCCATGGCGTTGATCAACCCGATTCCGGGATGCGTCATCAGCAGCTGAGCACGCTCTTCCTTATTCGCCTCTTCTTCGAGCCTCGCTTCCACAGCCTTGATCTGTTGTGTCAGCTCGTCGCAAAGTAGAAAGCGTGAACCGACCAGAAGCCTTTCCACCTCCGTCGTTTCAACCTCCTCGATCTTCTTTCTCGCCTTTACCGCCGGCAGCCGAAACCGTGGCAAGCCCTTCGACCGTGCGAACGCCTGCAGCTGATTCACCACCGATGTCCGCTTGCTTACCAAAGACTGACGATAGTTCAGCAGGTCCAACATCTCTCGACTCTGCTCGGTCCTTGGCGTGATCGCCGGAAATGTCCCTCGCATCAATAGATCCAGGATCGTCTCCGCATCCCTGTGGTCGTTCTTGTGCCGCGATAATGCTGCTCGTCGGATCATCCTCGGATCTCCGATCCTAAGCGTAATTCCATTTTCAAAGAGCAACTTCTCAAACCACCACAGCGATCCCGTGGCCTCTGTCCCGATCACCGCGTCCTTTCCGCATTTGCGGTAAAACGCCTTGATCCCCGCCTTATCACTATGAAGAAACCGCTTATACCTGATCTCTCCATCCGCTTCATCCACAAAAGCAACCGTTTGCTCGTATGGATGAAAGTCAACCCCGATGTATACTGCCATTGTTGATCTCGCGGGTTGTTTTTCTTTTGTCAGAATTCGAGTTTACTAAAAACTCGACTCCCGCGAGGTCAACACTTCATAGCATCAGGCCTGC
>JBKJRA010000174.1:0-3743 GCA_046594975.1 Pyrinomonadaceae bacterium
ATTTTTAGAAACCTCGCCGCTGCTATATTCTTTTGCGTCTTTGCCGGCGACCGTCACAAACCTATCGCCGTGCCGAATACCCCTGCGGATAAAGCCGGGCTTCGCTACGGCGATAGGTTTGTGACGGTCGCCGGCAAAGACGCAAAAGAATATAGCAGCGGCGAGGTTTCTAAAAATGTTCGTGGTGAACGCGGCACTTCGGTCAAAGTGCAGATCGAGCGCGTCGGTTCACCTACACCGCTCGATTTTGAGATCGTTCGCGGCGGTGTCCCGCTGCCGTCGATCCGCAATTATTTTATGCTGCCGAACAATATCGGCTACGTCGGGCTGACCGGCGGATTTCAACAGACGACCGGCGAAGAGCTTTCTATCGCCGTCGCCGATCTGAAAAAGCACGGGATGAAGAGCCTGATCCTCGATCTGCGGGGCAATCCGGGCGGCATTCTCGATCAGGCGATAGCTGTCGTTAGTAAGTTTGTGCAGGGCGGGCAGACCGTTGTTTCGGTCAAAGGTTCCAAAACAGGTGCGGCACGCGAGTTGCGGGCAACGGGCGGCGGTATCGAAGATTGTCCGCTCGTCGTGCTGATAAACAGCGGCTCAGCGTCGGCTTCGGAGATCGTCGCGGGTGCGATACAGGATTATGACCGTGGGCTAATAGTCGGTAATGACAGTTTTGGCAAAGGCCTTGTCCAGCGTGTGTTTCGTCTGCCTTATGGCACTGGTATCACGCTGACGACGGCACGTTATTACACACCTTTTGGCCGCTCACTCCAGCGTGATTATTCTGACGGGTCGATCTACGATTACTACACTCATGGCGAAGACCAGCCCGACACGGCAGATCTCGAGGTGAAACCAAAACCTGCGGGAAGTCCCGTGACCGCCGCGAATGGACGCACTCTCTACGGCGGACGCGGCATCGAGCCGGACATTGTGATCCCGCCGCTGCCTCCATCGCCTGTCAAAGGGCGTATAGGCGAAGCCGCTTTCTTTTTTACGCGGCAGCTCGTCGCCGGCAAGATCGCCGGGCTTGAAAACTTTAAGGTCGATAAACAAAATTTTAAACAAACGCTCCAGCTTAATGAATTTGGTATCGACGAACGTGTTTTCACGGCGTTTCGAGCTTTTGCTGCGGCTGACAGTAAAAGCGGCCTTACGGCTGAAAATATCAACAGCCAGACTGATTTTGCCAAGATGCGGCTTCGCGACGAGATCGCTACGGCAAATTACTCGACCGAGGCGGGAATTCAGGTCCTGCTCGAATCCGACCCGTCGGTCCTAAAAGCCATCGAATCTATGCCGCAGGCCAGTGGGTTGGTTGCAAACCTTTTTGAGCGTTAGGACGCGGCTCTTTCGTAATTACGAGTCCGTGAAGTAAAATAGAGTTTTACTTAGCGGACTCGTTTTATATGTATAAGCAGATAGGGATCCTGACCGGTGGCGGCGATGCACCGGGCTTGAATGCCGCGATCAGAGCGGTTGTCAGAACGGCAGTAGGCGAATTTGGAATGAGCTGTATCGGCATCGAAGACAGCTTTGAAGGCATACTCGGCGAGACGCACACAGTAAAACTGACGACCAAGAGCGTAAGCGGCATTTTGCCCCGCGGCGGGACAATTTTGGGCACGCGAAACCGCGGCAGCTTTGTCAAAATGGTTAACGGAAAGCAGTGCTTTGCCGAGATGCCGATAGGTGAAGCTCTTGCAAATCTCGATATTCTAGGTATCGAAGCCCTTATCGTAATTGGAGGCGAGGGTACGCTAGGAATAGCCGATCAGTTTCATCGACGCGGCTTTCCCGTCATCGGCCTGCCTAAAACGATCGACAATGATCTGGCAGCTACCGAATTGACGTTTGGATTTATGACCGCGATCGACATCGCGACCGAGGCTCTCGACCGTCTGCATACGACGGCGGCATCGCACGACACGGTAATGATCCTTGAAGTGATGGGACGCAATACGGGCTGGATCGCCCTGCATTCGGGTCTTGCTGGGAGCGCCGATGTTATCCTGCTGCCGGAGATACCATTTTCGTTCGATTCGATACTCAGAAAAGTCAGGGCACGTGAGGAGAGCGGTTCGCGGTTTACAAATATCGTCGTTGCAGAAGGCGCGGTCGAGGTCGGTGAAAATCCGATATATCAAGATCCAGAAGCAATGCGTTTAGGCGGCGTCGGAGCACATCTACGACGGCGGATCGAGGAAGCTACGGGCAAAGAGTCGCGTTGCGTTGTTTTAGGTCATCTCCAACGCGGAGGGAGCCCTAATGCTTTCGACAGGATGTTGGGGACAAATTTCGGGGCGTGTGCGGTGCGTGCTCTTGTAAATGGCGAAGCCGGACAAATGGTCGCTCTGCAGGCGGGAACGATCGTGACGGTGCCGCTGTCTGAGGCTTGTGCCAATATCAAGACGGTTCCACCGGACGGACAGCTTGTCCGTACTGCACGCGACATCGGGATATCGTTTGCGTCACCTAAAGAAATAAAGATCACCGAGGATTCGCACGGGCAGCGGATAAACGTCTAGAAAAGGTAGAAGAGTCTTATGGAAGAAGTAAAGAAAAAACTCAAGGCGGAACTTGAAACGCTAGAACGCGAACTGCATTTTGAGTTGCCGAAGCATATCCAACACGCCCGCGAATTTGGCGATCTGAAGGAAAACGCTGAATATAAGGCTGCCAAAGAGCGCCAGTCGATGGTGCAAGCCCGCATCAGCCAGCTGCAAATGAGGCTGATGGAGGTCGATTCTATTGATCTTTCAAAGATTCCAACCGACCGTGCTGCTTACGGGTCGAATGTAGTTTTATACGATGTAGAGAAAGACGAAAAGATCAAATATCGCCTGGTAACATCAGAGGAAAGCGACCCTGATAATGGCTTGATCTCGACGGTCTCGCCTATCGGTCAAGCATTGATGGGGAAAGAAGAAGGCGATGAAATAAAAGTGAAAACGCCGAACGGCTGGCGTAATTTTGAATTGAGCAGGCTGAAGACGATACACGATAAAGACGAATAGATGTTAGGAGTCGGAGCAAGCATAGGACGCGGAGCAATGTGGATCATCAATGCGATGGTCCGTGGGCTCTCGTTTTTAGGCATTACGCCGAATATACTGACAATATTTGGCGTCACGATAAACCTTGGCTCGGCCGTGTTGTTTGGGTTCGGCGAGTTCTTTTGGGCTGGTGTTGTTCTGATCGTAGCAAACCTCTTTGACATGCTCGACGGCAACGTCGCACGTCTGTCGGGCAAAGTTACAAAGTATGGCGGCTTTCTCGATTCGTCGCTCGACAGGCTCTCGGATATGGCCGCATTCATGGGTATCATAATGTTTTATGCGCAAGACCTGCCGCAACACTCGCTGCTGAATGTTTTCCTCGCGGGGACAGGCATGATCGCTTCGGTGATGGTCAGCTACACTACCGCCCGCAGCGAATCGATGGGCGTCAAAGCAAATGTCGGATTTCTGCAGCGGCCCGAACGTATCGTTTTGCTCATTATCGGCGGGCTTTCGACGTGGAATTGGAACTCTGATTTCTTTTTATTTAACCGTATGCCGCAGGTTTTGTGGGTGCTCGCTATCGGTTCGCTATGGACTATGTTCCAACGATTTTTATTTATACGGAAAGAGTTTTTCCGACTGGAAAAGGAAGCTAACGGAGAATGACCGAGTGGTTCAACGATCTCTGGGTCTCGCTGACACTCGGCAAAGTCTTGGTGGGTGTCGGGTTGTTTTTAGTGT
>JBKJRA010000314.1:0-3771 GCA_046594975.1 Pyrinomonadaceae bacterium
ATCTAACCTTACTCGTCGGGCTTTCACTGCCATTCTGTTCCTGTCGCTTACAATCGCGCTGTTTCCTACGAATATTCGCGTAAATGCCCAATGGCTCGATCCCGTCCGCGGCAAACACGCGATGGTTGCGTCACAGCACGAGCTAGCGTCAAAGATCGGTGTCGAGATCATGAAAAAGGGTGGCAATGCTGTTGACGCGGCGATTGCGGTGGGCCTCACGTTGGCGGTTGTTTATCCAGAGGCGGGCAACATCGGCGGCGGCGGTTTTATGTTGATTCGCGATGCTAAGGGCAATGTTCATGCGATCGATTACCGTGAGATGGCACCAAAAGCATCGAACCGCGACATCTTCGTCGATAAAGACGGCAACCTAATAAAAGGCGAGGGCTCTTCGACGGTGGGCTATCGCGCGTCCGGCGTTCCCGGGACGCTCGCCGGATTTGAGATGGCTTTCAAGAAATATGGCTCGGGCAAAGTTAAATGGGCAGACCTCGTCCGTCCGGCACGGATGCTTGCCCAAAACGGCTATGTCCTCTCATATCGCCTCGCGGAATTATTTAAGTCTTACAGCTCGACTCTCGAAAAATACGAGGACAGCAAACGCATCTTCTTAAAAGGAGGACAGTTTTACGAAGAAGGTGATCTGTTCGTACAACCTGATCTTGCAAAAACTCTGACGCGGGTCGAGCAGAAAGGTGCCCGTGAATTCTACACCGGTGAGACCGCAAAACTGATCGCCGATGATATGAAGCTCAACAACGGCTTGATCACACTCGACGACCTCAAAAATTATCAAGCAAAGGAACGAACGCCTCTTCGCGGCAATTATCGCGGCAACGAGATCATAACTATGCCGCCGCCAAGTTCGGGCGGGATCGTGATGCTCGAAGTTTTGAATATCCTGGAGGGATATGATATCCGCGCGATGAAATACAACTCTGCGCAGAAGTATCACGTCCTTGCCGAAGCGATGCGCCGTGCGTTTGCAGACCGTGCGGAATTTATGGGAGACCCTGATTTCGCCAGCGTTCCTGTAACGACGCTGATAGATAAAAACTATGCAGCAACACGGCGTTCGACGATCAGTCTGACCAAAGCCTCATCAAGCCGTGACGTTGGGCACGGCGACATTCCGGGTGGAGAATCGATGGACACGACACACTTTACTGTTGTTGACGCTGCCGGAATGGCGGTGACGAATACATACACTATCAACGATCTATACGGTTCCCGTGTTACGGCAAAGGGAACTGGCGTGCTGCTCAACGACGAAATGGATGATTTTGCCGCCCGGCCCGGTAAACCGAATATGTTCGGGCTTGTTCAAGGTGAAAAGAACGCGGTCAAGCCCGGTAAGCGCCCATTGTCGTCGATGACGCCGACGATCGTATTAAGAAAAGACGGCACGTTTTGGTTCGCTCTCGGTGCACGCGGCGGACCGCGTATTATTTCGGCCGTGCTGCAATCAGTGATGAACGTTATTGATTTCGATATGAATATTCAGGCTGCGATCGACGCTCCGCGAATTCATCATCAGTGGCTGCCGGACGAATTGCTTTATGAACCAATCGGTTTTTCGCCCGACACACTCAACATTTTGACGAGTTACGGACACAAGTTCACCGCAAATCCGGGCAATGTAGCGTCGGCGACGGGAATTATGGTTGATGAGAAAGGTGTGAGGCTGGGAGCAATAGATTCGCGTAGCGACGGGGAAGCCGTCGGGTACTAAATAGCTTCGTCCTTTTCTAGAAGCTTTGTCGCATTCTCGTTTACGCTTGTGGGCTGTAGATCGTTAGTGTCACGCCAGTTTCCGGCTGTGGGCGGCATAAAACTCGACGCAGGTATCGACTGGCCGTTAGGCAAAGCTTGTTGATTCGGCGGTGGGGCATTTAATGCAGCAGCTCCGGCAATAAATTTTTCTTCGAGCGTCGGTGCTCCCGGCTCAGCAGATTCGAACATCAACGCATAGACCATCCGCAGCAGTCCGCCGATAAAACACAAAACAACGGCGAACCCGACTAGAAACGGCTCGATTCGCAGTGCGACAGTTAACATTCCCATCAACGGTGCAACGAGAAATGTTAGCAAAAAGAGGAAAAGGCCTTGTTTAAGACCTCGTTTTCTGGGCGATTGCTGTGTCGATGCACGTCCTGCTGCTAGTGGGTTGATGCCTCCGGTTTGCAAAAGATCACCAACCGCAGCCAACAGAAAACCGCATCGCGAACAATAGTTCGTCTCAACCGAGATTCTTTCCTGTCCACATTGAGGGCAAAACATTATTTGAAATGCTCCTCTTTTTCAAGCAGTTTTGTGGCGTTCTCGGTCACGTTTGTCGATTCGAGATCATTAGTGTCACGCCAAGAGCCAGCTTTCGGCACATCGTACATACTCACTGGAATCGACTGTTGCGTAGGCAGAGCGGTTTGATTGCCGCCATACATCGCAGATGGAGTATGCGGTGTCTGATATTGGGGCAGTTCGGCAAATGTTGGTTTCGAACTCGGCAGAAACACGAGCGAGCCTATAATTATCATCATCGCTCCGAAAACACCCGTGATAGCGGTAACGGCGATGAGTTCGTCAGGTGCTCCGACAATGCCAAAAAAAGCCGTCATAAACATCGTCAGAAAGATGAACCAGAACGAGGCAAAAACAATGCCGTTCTTCTTCGTAAAGATTTTCTTTTTTGGTTGATCTAGTTGGGCAAGCTGCGGTAGAAAGCCGCCGTGAAACACAACCTCAGAGACCAAGCCAAGCGGCATACCGCATCGCGAACAGAATTTTGTTTCATTAGAAACTTGTTGTTGCCCACAGCTCGGACAGTGCATTTGGTCGCTCCAGTGTTAAATTTCCTACGTCTAAAGTCCTAACGAATTCTTACACGAAAAAGTTCATGTAGCAACCTTTATTAGAGTCTGGGTAGCGACTCGTCTGACAGCATTTGAAATAACGCAAAGGCGCGGCCTTGAAAATGCTCCGCCAGACCTATGGTTTCGAGCAGAATGTCAAAGATCGAACGGATCGTCTGAGGCGATGGGATCTCTTTGCGTAGATCTTCGTCAGATCTGAAAAAGCCAAAGCCTTTCTGTCGTGTTGCTTCGACCTCATCCAGGTAGGATGATATTAGTTCTTTAGTGGAAAGCTTTTCCGGCAGCGTCCATTCGAAAGGGTCGTCCCATAGGCGTGTCGTGATACCGCCAAATGTCTTTTCGACCATCGCCGCAGATCGTAAAATATATTCGCCGCAGGAGAAAGGCTCCATTGCGAGGCGAGTTTTTCGTGGACGTGCGTATAGAATGTCGTCGGACAGCCTCGAGAGTAGCTCGCGCGACTGCCGGTCGATCAATTCAAATCGTCGGTCTAATCCTGAAAGAAGTGCGTCCATAGAAAAAGCGGCCAGTATATACGACCGCTTAATTCTATCATTAGAATGTATTCGTGCTACTTTCTGCCGTAACGCCGGTCTTCCTCGTGAATGCCTAGTCCGTAGTTACGGCCTTTCCAATTGACGCCCGTGCTAACTCGGCCTTTCACGCCGACCTCAGAGCCTTTCTGTGGAACGTTGCCGTCGGTTACGAGTATCCAGATGGAGCCAGTGCCGTCGTCGATCTTATATGCACCGCCGCCGTAACGGGTGCCTGGGATGGAAATGCCGTAGCTGTCTTTCACAACGCCCGCCACTGCGACTTCCTTATCCTGATATTTTCCGGGGTTTGCCTCGATGTCGGCAATGCTGACGCGTTTTGGGCATCCGGTCGCAAACAGCCC
>JBKJRA010000272.1:0-13789 GCA_046594975.1 Pyrinomonadaceae bacterium
GAAGTGAATTGGGTGTTAAATGAATGTTAACTTGTCGTGTTTCAAACGCAGCTTTGCCGCCCTATTTGCGATGAAGCTGTGCTTCACCGTGCATGTAAAATAGAATTACGAGGCTATGCCTCCGCCGGCGGCGTAGCCGCGAGGGACCAGTATAGCTACTTCGGAAAAGTAAAACTTTTCCGCAAATAGATGGGCAGAGCCCAATTAGTGGAAAGAATGGGGTCTGGCCTGCGATTCTCGAACGCCATTTTTTAATATCGCTCCCGACTTTTGATGGCTGCATCGAAACAGATATCTTGCCATTATCGTTTTATTTACAGATCGCAAAATAGAAAAGGTGCCTCGCGGCACCTTTATATTTTTGATCTCTCGGCGGCGTTAGTGTTTGATATCGAACGTGCGGGCGATCGAGTCGGTCTGGTTGCGAATAAGGGTGAGTTTTTCTTTTCGGCCGGAAAATCGTAGGACATAGACGGTCGTATCGTTTGCCTTGAGGAAATAAAACCGGCCGACCATATTTTTGCCTGCGGCGACGTATTCGAAATTAAAAGCACTGCCACGCAGGTGGCCGGAGAAAGTTTCTTCTTTACCGGCGACATATCCAGGCTTAAACTGCAGCTTTTCGCTTTCGTCGGCGATCACATCGGTCATTATAAACCCCTTGGTGACGGTCACTTTACGCACCTCGAGATGACCGTCGTTGCGGTCGTTATGCACATACTCGACGTTAGGGCTGGTGGCTGACGGTTTGACCGTTTTGATCCATTCGGGCTCAGGCAGTATGAAGGTATAATCGACATTAGAATCGGTAAAAACCTCTTCCTGTGCGAATGCGGAGCAAGCCAGCACGGCTATGATCGCTATCGAATAAAAAAATGTCGTCTTTCTAAGTGTCATTTTTGCCCTCTCGGAAGCCTGCTGTCATTCTAGCGTAAATTACGCTTTATTTCGAGGGGTTAGATGTGTCTGCTGGGTGGTTTGTTGTCTTGTTTCAATTGCGGACGGTGTTTGAGCGATAGGATATTTCTTCGCCTTTTTGCGATGCAAGGGCGTCTAAGTCCACAGCAACGTTTTTGCAATAATAAGTTTTGAGGTATTAGACAATGAGAAAAACAAACTCTTTTATACATCGACTGGCGGCACTTGCCGCAATTTTTACAATGCTCTCGCCCGCTCTGGTCGTCCGTGCTGACACGAAAACGGCACTCAAAGCACTGACCGAAGAACAAAAGATACTGCACGTATTGAACCGTCTCGGCTTTGGTGTGCGTCCCGGCGACGTCGAAAAGGTAAAGGCGATGGGGCTGCAAAAATACATCGACCAGCAGTTAAACCCTTTGTCGATAGCCGATCCGGTCGCGGATGCTAAGGTCAAAAACCTCGATATATTTAACATGACAACCTCTGAGCTGTTTGTAAAATATCCTAATCCCGGAGCATTGCTGCGTGAATTAGAGGGCGGCAAAGCGGCTCAGGCAAAGGCACAGAATCAGAAGAACGGCCAACCTGCTGCCGGTGCGGCACAGCTCCCGAATGAAATGACCGACGCTCAACGCAAAGAGCAGCGCGCCAAGATCCAGGAGCTGTATGCAAAATACGATCTCAAACCTGCCGGCCAGATCGTGCCTGAGATCGTCGCTAATCGTGTGCTTCGTGCCGTATATTCCGAACGCCAACTGCAAGAGGTGATGGTTGATTTTTGGCAAAATCATTTTAACGTGTTCGCCGGAAAGGCTGCGGTCCGCTGGTACATCCCTTCGTACGAACGCGATGTGCTGCGTCCGAATGCTCTCGGTAATTTCAAAGATCTGCTCGTCGGCACTGCAAAACATCCGGCGATGCTCTTTTATCTAGACAATTTTGAGTCGATCTCGCCAAACGCACAACAGGGTGGCGGGAACGGTCAAAATGGCAAGCGTGCTCAAGATTTTTTGAAAAACGGCGGCCAGCTAACTCCGCAGATGCGCGAACGCATCAAACAGCAAACCGGTGCGACAGACGCTCAGCTCGACCAACGCATCAAAGACGCACGCAATAATCAGCAACAGGCACCGAAGCAACAAGCCCCGAAACGCGGCATTAACGAAAATTACGCCCGCGAACTGATGGAGCTGCACACGCTCGGCGTTGACAATGGCTACACGCAAAAAGACATCATCGAGGTCGCGAAATGCTTCACAGGCTGGACGATCGCTGATCCGCGTGGCTATCGTAAAGCTGCCGCCCGCACTATCGAAGGCAACGAAGACAAACGAATGGACCGCATACAGCGTCAGGCCGGTGTGCCCGAAGATGTCGAGAGCGGCGAATTTTACTTTAATCAGCGTTGGCACGATGCCGGCGACAAGATGTTTATGGGTCAAAAGATCAACGAGGGCGGTGTCAAAGACGGCATGAAAGTGCTCGATATGCTCGTCGCGAGCCCTTACACAGCAAAATTTATCGCCCGCAAATTGGCAGTCAAATTCGTTAACGACAACCCAAGCGAAGGCCTCGTCACGCGTGTCGCCGATGCGTTTCACAGTTCGAACGGCGACATCAAAACCACGCTGAAAGCTCTGTTTAGCGATAAGGAATTCTTTGCACCGGAAAACTATCGCGCAAAGATCAAATCACCGTTTGAGCTTGCCGTCAGCTCAGTCCGCACGCTCGGTGCCGACACCAATGCAAGCGGCGCGATGATCGCGATGCTCAATAAACTCGGCGAGGTGCCCTACGGTTATCAGGCTCCGACGGGTTACCCTGACACCGCCGAAGATTGGGTAAATACTGGTGCCTTGCTCGAACGTCTGAACTTTGCCGTCGCCATTGCGAGTAATCGAATTCCCGGCACGCGTGTCGATCTCAATGGTTACAACGGGAAAGACAACAAACAAATCCTCGACAAGGCGATCTCGTCCATTCTCGACGGCGAGATTTCAGCCGGAACACGGGCGATGCTTGCTAAGCAGATCGAGCAGCCTCTGCCTGACGTCAAGGCAGGTAATGAAATGAGCGACCAAATGGAAGTGCCAAATATGCGCGGCGGACAGCAGGGCGGACAGAATCGACAAGCTCGTCTGCTAAACCCGAGCGGCAATCCTGAGGTTTTTAAAGTAGTAAGTTTGGTGCTTGGAACTCCTGAGTTCCAACGACAATAAACTGGTGATAAAATCACTTGAAGCCGGAGATCATTAGTGCGTAATGGTTTCCGGCTCTTTTTGTGACGTTGCGTATCTTCGTTTTAAACGGGTTATAATGGGTGACATCCGCCGCTAAATATGGTCTTATTTTCATTGATCTTAGTTAAATGAGCACACTATCAAATGAAACCGTATCGGAAGTTTTCGTCGCAGTTCCGGTGTATAATCACGCCGCATATATCGAAAAATGCCTCCGCTCGATTATCGAACAGACATATCAGCCGATAAAGCTGCTCGTCATCGACGACGGCTCGACAGACGGCACGGCTGAAGTCGTCAAGCGTGTCTTGCAGGATTGTCCGTTCGGTTCGGAGTTGATCTCACGCGAAAATCGCGGGCTCTGCGCGACTCTTAATCAAGTATTGTCACTCAGCAGCGGCAAGTATTTTGCCTATGTAGGTTCGGATGATTTCTGGCTGCCGGAGTTTTTGGCGGCTCGCGTCGAAATGATGAACAGACGCCCGGAAGCCGTTATCGGCTATGGCCACGCGTATCTGATCGACGAAAAGGACGCCCCTTTTGACACTACAGCAAACTACACCTCAAGCTGGGGCAATTATCCTGACGGCAATGCTAGAGAGATGCTGCTAAATGGTATCGCTCCGATCAGTTCGACGGTATTTTACCGGCGTGCGGCCCTCGAAAAGGTCAGGTGGAACGAAAAATCGCGGCTAGAAGACTACGAATTATATTTGCAAATGGCGCAGTTAGGCGATTTTGCCTTTGACCCGCAGATATTATCGGTTTGGCGCGAACACGGTCATAATACAAGCAAGGATCTGCAAATGATGGTCAGAGAGGTGCTTGCTGCACAGCAACGGCACGCAGCGGGATTGAATGTCAGTGAGGCCGAATTAGAAAGGATCCAGACCAGAACCAAATTCAAATATGCCGAAGAATTCCTCCAGCATGGCGACAAAGGAACGGCTATCGATCTCGCTAAAGATAATTGGCGGGGAGCCGGTTCACCGACCCAGCTTGCAAAATTTATGCTGCGAATGATGACGCCAATGGGCGTTGTAAACGCTCGCCGAAGTATGAAAAAGAGCAGCACAAAATAAGTCGCACAGAACCAAGGAAAGAGAAATATTTCACCCGCACAGACAGAAAATAGAGATCAGATCACACTCATCGAGCCTCGCCGTTCGTTGGTAAGTATCGATCTGCGGGAAATATGGCGGCACCGCGAATTGCTATTTTTTCTCACCCAACGCGATGTTAAGATCCGCTACAAACAAACCCTTATCGGTATCGCTTGGGCTATTTTACAGCCCATCATTACTGTTGCGATATTTACCGCTCTGTTTAGCAGATTTGCCCAATTCGACACCGGAAATACCCCATACCCGCTTATCGCCCTGAGCGGAATGATCATCTGGCTGTTTGTCCACACATCGATCACGATGGCGAGCAACAGCTTTGTCAGCAATACAAATCTGGTCACCAAAATCTATTTTCCCCGCATCATTTTGCCGGTCGCGGCGGCACTTGCATGTGTGGTGGATCTATTTATTAGCCTGATAATACTTGTGTTATTTATGGCGTATTACAGGTCAGATATAACATGGCAACTTGTCCTGATACCGCTATTTTTGACCTTAACGATTACGCTAATCATTTCGTTAGGGGTTCTATTTTCGGCGTTGAATGTGCGTTTTCGCGATGTTAAATTTGCTCTGCCCTTTATGCTTCAGGTTTGGATGATCGCCTCACCGGTATTTTATCCGGCGGCGGCAATACCTGAAAAATGGCGGCTCGCATTTGCGATCAACCCACTCACTGGCGTACTCGATGGCTTTCGCAGCGCGTTATTTGGATCAGCGTTTGACTGGCAGGTAATCAGTATCTCATCGGTAACAATTCTGGCGATAGCATTGTTTACGCTGGTCGTATTCAAATGGATGGAGGACGATTTCGCAGACATTGTATGATCGCCATCAAGGTTGAAAATTTATCCAAGCTCTATTATCTGGGCGACCGTCTGCCAAATTCGCTGCGCGATCTGGCGGCAAAGTTT
Source organism: Pyrinomonadaceae bacterium (assembly GCA_046594975.1). GTDB lineage: Bacteria > Acidobacteriota > Blastocatellia > Pyrinomonadales > Pyrinomonadaceae > OLB17. The sequence continues at coordinate 5,200 of JBKJRA010000272.1, forward strand.
TTTCGCTCACACGGAACTGCAGACAAAGATGAACTGTGGGCATTGAAAGATCTGAACTTTGAGGTTAGAGCGGGCGACACTCTAGGTGTCATCGGCCGCAATGGTGCTGGTAAATCAACACTGCTCAAGATCCTATCACGTATTACAAAACCGACGAGCGGATCGGTAAAAATTTACGGGCGCATCGGCAGCCTGCTTGAGGTCGGCACGGGTTTTCATAACGAACTAAGCGGCCGGGAAAATATCTATCTGAACGGTGCCATTCTTGGAATGAAACGGGCCGAGATCAATAAAAAATTTGACGAGATCGTGGCGTTTTCTGAGATCGAAAAATTTCTCGATACGCCCGTAAAACATTACTCTAGCGGTATGTATATGCGGCTCGCATTTTCGGTCGCGGCACACCTAGAACCCGAGATATTGATCGTTGACGAGGTACTTGCGGTCGGTGATTCCGAGTTTCAAAAAAAATGTCTAGGCAAAATGAGCGAGGTTAGCCGTGCCGGCCGGACGATCATCTTTGTCAGCCATCAGTTGGGGTCGATCGCACAGCTTTGTAACCGGGCGATAATGCTTGATAAAGGATCGCTTGTGATGGACGATAACACCAATGCGGTCATCGAGCATTACATCAATCGCGGAAAATCGAGCCTTGCGACTTACACCGCAGATGACACGGCAAAGCATCGTGAGATGTATGTTCAAAATGCCGCTGTCTTAAATGATGTGGGCGTAGAACAAAGCTCTTTCGGGCATGATGAACAGATCTGCGTGCGAGTGAAATGCGCCATCAATAAAATGGTTCGCGGCACAGAATTAAGATTTGCTGTCCGAGATATAAAAGGTGTCCTGATCTTTGTCTCCGACATCGCCGTCGATTCAATTGACGGATCGAGTAAGGAGTTTGAAGCCATATTTCGTATCCCCCCGCACATTTTGCGTCCGGGAAATTACTCGCTTATATTTTCCTTGTTCGTCCCGCATCAGTTCTCGATCGAGCAACTTGAAGACGTCGCTTCTTTTTCGGTCTTTGACAACGGAACTAAATACGCACATAGCGAAGGGACCGATTACGGTGTAATATTTTCTCCTTGCGAGGCTACGATCAAGCAGATAGCCTAAGTTTAAGTTCATGAGAATAAAAGGTTTGGTCAGATCGGCTGTCAATCGACTGGGTTTTGACCTAAATAAATTACCGGATAAAACACCGACTATTTTGCCCTCGAAAACCGACGGCGGTATCGGCTTTTATCAAACGGCACACGGCAACTATTTTCTTCCTACAAACGTGTCTGACGATGTTGTTATCAACTGCATCAAAGCCGGACATATTTTTGAACCGGAGGTAGTGGATACAGCTAAAAGATTTATTAAGCCGGGAACATCGGTCCTGGACGTTGGCTCAAATTTCGGGCAGATGGCGATGGCGTTTTCTAAGCTGGCCGGCGAAAGCGGCTCTGTTTACGCGTTCGAGGCTCAAAAGAAAGTCTTTGACCTGCTTGAGAAAAATCTCGCGGCAAATAACATAACCAATGTAGAGCCTATATTTAATGCTGTCTATTTTGAAAGTGGAAAGACCTTTCATTTCCCTGAGCCCGATTTTGTCAGGTTCGATTCATACGGGTCGTATAACCTGCCTCTAGATCTCCAGACGGGACAAGAGGTCGTGTCCCTAAAGATAGACGATCTTGAGATCGAGCAACCGGTCAGTTTTATGAAAGTTGACGTGCAAGGCTGTGACCTTTTCGCGATGCAGGGTGCGGTAAACACTATCAAAAAACACCGGATGCCGATATTGTTTGAGTTTGAACAGCAGTTTCAGGACGAATATCACACTAGTTTTCAGGATTACGTCGAGTTCGTTGATTCGATCGCCTATAAATTTGTCGAGGTAATTTTGAATAATAACTATCTGATAGCTCCTAAGTAAAAAGATCTAAATGAAAATTTTGTTTATAAATCACAAGCGATCTCAGTGCGGTGTCTATGAGTTTGGACGAAACATAGGTCTCGCGCTAAAAAATTCCAAGTATGAGTTTTTGTATTGCGAATGTGACTCGATCAGCGAGTTTAAGGCCGCTGTCAAAGCAAATGACCCTGATCTAATAATTTATAACCACCATCCCGCCACGATGCCGTGGTTGACATCGTCAGTCACGCGAAAGATAAAGCTGCCACACATCGGCATAATTCACGAAGTAACCCAGACAGTAGCCGACCAGGCAGACAATAGTGTATTTGATTTTCACATCGCTCACGACCCAACGCTGCTGCTAAAAAATCCATTGGTTTTCAAAGCCGGCCGCCTGATACCGTGTTATGAGAATAGTTTCGAACTTCCAAGCGTCACCACGATAGGCAATTTTGGATTTGCCGGCAAAAAAGGCCAGAAACGTATCGTCGAGATGGTGCAAGACGAATTTGATGAGGCTATTGTGCGTATCAATATTCCGTTTGCCACTTTTGGCGACGCCGATGGGCAGATGGCGTTGGTAATTGCTGACGAATGCCGCAATGTCGTAACAAAACCCGGCATTGAGCTCGATATCACACACGAATTCTGGACCGAACCGCAGCTGCTCGATTTTCTAGCCCAAAATACGATCAATCTGTTTTTATACGAGTATATGGACGAACAGCGCGGTATTTCAGGCACGCCCGATATTGCTCTCGCCGTCCAGCGACCAATAGGCATCACGCGGCAGAGTATGTTTAGACATATCCTCGGGGCAAAACCGTCGATCTGTGTCGATGATATTTCGATCAAAGAGATCATCAAAAATGGCATCGGGCCGCTCAAACATTTTTATGAAGAGTGGACGGAGGAAATGATGTGCTGGGAGTATGAGCGGATCGTCAAAACGGCTTTTCTTCGTTGGAACATCTCAGCCCGCAGTAACAACAACACTGCTATTCGAAAGGTCAAGCGTCTGATCAAACGCGGGCTGGGAATCCCGGTAAACGATCTCGACAGTACACATTCGTGGATAGCGGATACATCCATCAACAGCCTGAAACAGGATGCCTCGCAACGCCTTCACTATCAACCAGCAGCCGTCCCGTCCGACTGGCCAATAAACAATATACTTGACGATACGGCCCGAAATATCTACGAACCGACTATCGAGCAGATGCTCGATTTTCTGCCCGAACTAATGGTCAGAAAGATACCTGCGGCCAATGTCCAGCAGGCATTTGTTCTCGACACGGTTTACAAATTTGTTTCAAAGATCGACGATCCAAAGATACTGTGTATAGGTAGTTTCGAGGATTCAGCTGCCGAGTCTCTCAAGCTGCTTGGATATAAGATCGAGGAAATTGACCCGATGATCAATTACGATCTGAATACTTTTATGACCAAGCCGACAACCTCTCAAAACTCGTATGACATAGTTTTTTCTACATCTGTTATCGAACACGTCGAGAATGATGAGGAATTTATTGAGAATATTGCTGCGTTGTTAAAGCCGAACGGCATCGCGGTTTTAACGTGCGATTATCTGGATTCATACAAACCAGGCGACCCGAAACCCGTAGTTGACTATCGGCTCTACACCCAAAAAGATATTAAAGAAAGATTGATGATGAAAGTACCGGATTGTAAATTATTTGACGCACCGCAATGGGATTGTCCAAATCCGGATTTTTGGTACGAAGGTGTAAATTACACATTTGCGTCGATAGTGCTGCGAAAAACAAGATAGAGATCAAATGTCTGACAGAAAATTATCAGGGCTATTTCTCAACTGCGTCGAGGCTCAGGACAGCATTTACGAGTCCGGCCGTATGGTATTCGAGTGCTTACAGGGTTCTGACAAATATTCGCTCGATTATATAGAGATCACACGTGACACACAGCAGATACCTGGCGGTTATGACCTCTATCTCTTTAATTATCATGTAGTTACAATGTCTTGGCTCGACACCGCTGTCCTCAAACAGATCTTGCCGGGCGTGAAAATGACGATGGTTTTGGAGGTCTCGCCGAATGATCCTTTTGTTTTCTGCTCGCCCGATGACTTTGATGCTTATATCGTACTTGACCCGACATTGGACATCGCACAGGAGAACGTATTTGCCTTTCCGCGGCCTCTCGAAACATTTGACGGCCCGGCAGTTTACGAGCAAAAAGATGTTCCGGTTATCGGCAGCTTTGGATTTGCCACAGCGGGGAAAGGCTTTGATCATCTGATCGACGCGGTTAACAAAGAGTTTAACGAAGCAGTAGTGCGGATAAACATACCTTTTGCCTCTTACACCGACGAGAGTCATGAATATGCCAAATATCTGGGACTGATGTGTAAGGTTCACGCAAAAAGCGGCATCGAGGTCATCGTGACCCACGACTATATGAGCAAACCAGAGCTGATAGAATGGTGCGGCCAAAACACGATAAATTGCTTTCTCTATGACCGGAATATGCCGGGCCTTGCTGCAACGACAGATCAGGCGATCGCCAGCGGCAGGCCGCTGCTTATCTCACAAAACGAAACATTTAGGCACATCACAAAATATATTACTCCGTATCCTGAGCAATCCTTAAAAGAGGCGATCGATAAAACGAGTGAGATCGTCAAAACTATCCAGCGCGAATGGTCACCGGAGCGATTTCGTGAAAAATTTGAGGCAGTGTTAAGCAAATTCCAATTTGACCACACTGCTGCGGAGCCGGAGTCGGCTGAACCTGTAGCATTGCCTGTAAAGGGAAAGCGGCCGCCGCTCACGCTCCGCAATTTAAGATATAATCTTCCTCTGGTAACCAGGATCAAAAACCTTGTAAGAGGCAACGGATTCTCTCGTTAATATGAACTTTACTCATCGAACAACATGCCGTGTATGCGGATCTGCTTCGCTAAAACCGGTTATTAGCCTCGGCGAACAGTATCTACAGGGCTCATTTATTAAACCGGGTAAAGAGATGCCGCCGATGGAAAAGATCCCGTGCGATCTCGTTCGCTGCGACCCCGCCGTGGATGCGAATGCCTGCGGATTGCTGCAAATGAAGCATAGCGTGCCGCCTGAGATACTCTACGCTGCTTACTGGTATCGCTCCGGCACCAACAATACGATGCGCGAGCATCTGAAAAGCATCGCCACTCAGGCAATGCAAATTTGGGGGAGATCTGACGCGAGAGTTTTAGACATCGGCTGTAATGACGGGACGCTGCTGAAAAATTATCCGTCTTCGTTTACCAAATATGGCGTCGATCCGTCTGACGTTGCTCAGGAAGTTTCGGGTGAAAACTTGCAAGTCGTTCAGGACATTTTCCCGTCCGAAAAATTGACAGAGCTGCTCGGCGGCCAAAAACTCGACATCATTACCTCGATCGCGATGTTTTACGATCTCGAAGACCCGGTCGCATTTTGCCGCAATATCAAATGCTTTCTCTCGCCTGACGGCATTTGGATCTTTGAGATGTCGTATATGCCCGAAATGCTCGAGCTCAATTCGTATGACACGATATGCCATGAGCATCTGGAGTATTACAGCTTGACGATCATCGAGAAAATATTGAGCCTCGCCGGGTTGCAGGTCTTTGACATTTCGTTTAACGACATCAACGGGGGCAGCATCCGGTGTCTGGCGACGCACGAGGAAAACGGCAAATATCATAGCGACGAGAGTGTTCAAAAGCTGGAAAGTGTTCGCAAACAGGAAGCTGCTTTGGGGCTCGACACCGACGCTCCGTATCTGGCGTTTCAAGATCGGATCGACATTGAGAAAGAAAAACTGCACAGCCTGCTTAACGATCTGAGGCAACAAGGCAAGCGAATACATATCTACGGAGCCTCGACCAAGGGCAACACGATCCTCCAGTTTTGCAATATCGACCACACCTTGATCGAATGTGCATCCGAACGCAATCCGGATAAATTTGGTGCGATGACGCTCGGCACCAATATCCCGATCGTAAGCGAGGCCGATTCGCGGGCCATGTCGCCGGATTATTATTTGGTGCTGCCGTGGCATTTTAAGGCGGAGTTTATCGAGCGTGAAAAAGAGATGGTCGAGCGCGGAGTAGGCTTTATTTTCCCTTTGCCGACAATTGAGATCGTAACGAAATGAAAGCAGTAATTTTTGGAGCAAGCGGACAAGATGGTTTTTATCTAAAGCATTTGCTCCAAACCAAAAATATCGAAGTGATAGCCGTTTCCCGCTTCGGCGGCGAGGCGGTCGGCGACGTTACCGATCGCGAGTTTGTGGAAAGTCTTATCGCATCTCACCGCCCCGAATTTGTGTTTCACCTCGCGGCAAATTCTACGACACGGCACGACGCACAGTTCGAAAATCACGCGACGATCAGCTCCGGAACCCTTAATATTCTCGAATCAGTTTACCGCCACACACCAGAAACCAAAGTATTTCTGTCAGGTAGTGCGATGCAGTTTGAAAACGACGGCACCCCAATCGACGAGCAAACGCCTTTTGCCCCGCTCAGCCCTTACTCCGTGAGCCGCATCCAATCCGTTTATGCCGGACGCTATTATCGCTCGTTGGGGCTTAAAGTTTATGTTGGGTATTTTTTTAACCATGACAGTCCACAGCGAAAGCTCGGACATTTGAACCAAAAGATCGCAATGGCTGCCAAAGGCGGTAAAACAATTGAAATCGGCGACATTACCGTCAAAAAAGAGATTAATTTCGCCGGTGATGTGATGGACGCTGTGTGGACCCTGGTCGGTCAAGATAATATATTCGAAGCGGTTATCGGCAGTGGCGAGGCTCACAGCGTCGAGGAATGGCTTGAATTATGCTTTACGCTTGTAAATAAAAATTGGCGCGATTACGTTACAATTAAACAAGAATATAAGCCTGAATACAGCGTATTGGTTTCAAATCCAGCTCTCATTTACTCGCTCGGTTGGCGGAAAAAAGTCGATATTAAAGCTCTGGCTGAGCTGATGATGAAGGATCGGTAATATGGCAGAAACGCTTGGGACATTGAGCGACAAACTCACCATTGTAAAACTAAAACAGTGGCATTCTGAGGACAACGAGCGGCTCGAAAGCCTGTCGCGTCAGGAAACTCAGCTGCAAAATGAAATAAACGAATTTATCACAGCGGCTATCGCCGGGCACATTCCAGTCGAAAAACTGACATTTGCCGCAAACAAAGTTTATAAAAAAGAAGGCAATGAGATCGGCGAGGTCAGCGGCAGTCTCGGCGAGATATTTTCTTATCTGGCCGAGGTTAACTGTAAACTGTGGCACGTCCAGGAGACGGTTTACGATTTTGAGGCAATTCCCGCCGACGAAAAAGACAGCGTTGTAAAAGATCTGGCGATACTCAATCTCGAGCGAAACAAATGCATCGATCAAATGGATAAGACATTTGTCGCAATTATCCAGTCCGCCTAAAAAATGAGGAAGAGAGTTTTGCTGGGACATTTGAACTCGAACGGTGACTGTCTTTTCGCCACCGTTATCGCCCGGCAGATCAAGGAGGTCGATCACCCCGGCTGCCATCTGACGTGGGCCGTAAGCACCAAATGTAAGCAATCCGTGCTGCTCAACCCTTACGTTGACGACACTTGGGAAGTCCCTACCGCAAATTCGATGGCTAACGTTGATGAGTGGAATTCCTTTCTTGCCGAAGTTGATAACAGAAAAGGTAATGGCGAGTTTGACCAGATTTATCTGACGCAGATATTTGCTGAAAACTGGTTCAATTTTGACGGCGGCATTCGTTCGTCGATATACAATAACTATCAGCACCCGATCACGGTTCCGCATCAACCAGTGATCCAACTTTCCGATACCGAAGTTGAAAACGTCAAAATATTCGCGGAAAATCACAATCTTGCCGCATACAAACAGATCATCCTAGTCGAATGCGGTGCCGACAGTTTTGAGACCGCTCTCAATCCGCAATCGGCATATAAATTCGCTCAGGAATTAACGGCTGAAAACAAAGATATTGCGGTTATTCTTTCATCAAATAGAATGACCGAGTCTGAACAGACGAACATCATTGACGGCAGCGAATTAACTTTCAGAGAAAATGCTGAGATAACCAAATATTGCGATCTTTTTATCGGGGTCGCAAGCGGCATTTCGTGGCTGACAACGACCAATTGGGCCAAAAAACTCAACACTGTTTTGATCATCGATCAAACTCATATCCCAATGCCGTCAATGATATTTGACCATGACTATTTTCAGCTTTCGACAGATCACATTATTGAGATAAAGAGTAACGAAAAGGCACTCAAAAAATTGAAAGATTGTTTGAATAGTATTTTGACAAAAGGCTTTGGCAAGTCAAGATCAGCATTTAATGAGCAAATAGTTGTAGAAGATTTCGCATTTCTCTATCTGCAGTTAAAAGATTCGCTTTCAAAATTTAAGGTTGGAAAATTCTTTTCGTGTTTAGACCGATGCGTTAGCAGAAATGGCATTTCAATGATCTTTTCCAGACATTTTATTAAGATCATCTGGAATTTACAGCTTGCTTTCGTAAATAAACTCTTGATAATGTCGGGCTTGAAGAAAAAAAAACGAATTATATAAAATGAAGACAAAAGCTATTATCACCGGCGTTACAGGACAGGACGGAGCTTATCTGGCCGATTTTTTGCTGGAAAAGGG
>JBKJRA010000090.1:0-3782 GCA_046594975.1 Pyrinomonadaceae bacterium
TTTCGCAATGGCCCAGGTGATATGGGTGATCGGTCTTTCGATGATTATAATGGCTGCACTCATCTATTTGCCTGTCAGAGTGATCGGCATAGTCGGGTTGTTGATGATCGTCCTGCACAATCTGCTCGATGTTTATAGCATATCTCCGCTGATCTCCTTTGTCGGCACGCCGACGCCTGATCTGTCCCAATCGCTGTGGCTGATACTTCATCAAAATGGCATTATCCATCTTTTCGGCACCCCGTCACAGCTATTTGTCGCCTATCCGCTGATACCGTGGGTCGGCGTTATGATGGCGGGTTACGCATTTGGCACGATCTATAATTGGGACAGTGACAGCAGGAAAAAACTGCTATTGAGAACTGGATTGATTACTAGTGGTTTATTTATTTTAGTTCGCTTTGTAAATGTTTATGGTGATCCGGTGCCCTGGAAGTATTTCGATACCCCGGTCGCCACGTTTTTGTCGTTTATGAACACAACAAAATACCCGCCATCATTGCTGTATCTGTTAATGACGCTTGGCCCGGCTTTACTAGTGCTTGCACTCGCCGACCATATCGGTGGCAAAGCTCTATGGCAACGTATTTGTATAACTTTCGGCCGCGTGCCTATGTTTTACTACCTTCTCCAATGGCTCATCGCACATACATTTGGCGTGCTACTCGGCTATCTGGCAGGCGTGGATGTCAGCTATCTGTTCGTAGGTTTATTCGAAATGGGACAGAAAGCACCGCCCAATCACGGCTTTCAGCTGTGGGTCGTCTATGCTGCGTGGGCGACAGGGTTGACAATTTTATACCCACTGTGCGCGTGGTATGCGGGATATAAAAAACGCAATAAACATTGGCTGTTGAGCTATCTATAAATGCGAAAGATCATACATACACGACATGTGCTCGCCGTCAAAGACCTTGGCGTGGCAGCTACATATTTCAAAGACAAGCTCGGTTTTGACCTCGATTTCACAGCACCCGGATGGGAGTTTCTGTCCTTTGGCGAGTTCAAATTAATGCTTGGCGAATGCTCTGACGAAATGACCGCCGAGGCAACGGGTAATCATTCGTGGTTCGCCCACTGCGTGATGGAGAACGTCGACGATTACTACGCCGAGGTCATCGAACGCGGAGCGAAAATACTCTCAAAGATCGAAAGCAAACCTTGGGGAATTCGCGAATTCTGCGTCGTCACCCCAGACGGCCATCGGATAGTGTTTGGGGAGATGATAGTGGAGTAATTACTCCATCTCGCTCTCGTCTATATCAAAATTTGCATAGACCTTTTGAACGTCATCGTTGTCGTCGAGGGCGTCGTAGAGCTTCATCATTTTGCGGGCGTCGTCGCCGGTGAGGGCGATGTAATTTTGCGGGATCATCGAGATCTCGGCGGCTTGGGTTTCGAGGCCTTCGGCCTTTAGAGCATCGGTTACGGCTTCAAATGACTCTGGAGCGGTATATATCTCAAAGACATCGCCTGCGTCCTGCAGATCGTCTGCACCTGCCTCGATGACAATATCAAAAAGCTCATCCTCACTCTTAGCGGCTTTATCGACGACGATGTAGCCTTTTTTGTCGAACATCCACGCGACCGAGCCAGCCTCGCCCATATTTCCACCGTTTTTGGAAAAAACGTGGCGTATCTCAGCGACCGTGCGGTTGCGATTGTCGGTCATCGTCTCGACCAAAACCGCCACGCCGCCGATGCCGTAACCTTCGTAGGTGATCTCGTCGTAGCTAGCTCCGTCGAGCTCACCGGCACCTCGTTTGACGGCCCGATCGATGGTGTCGTTAGGCATATTCATGCCCTTGGCATCGGTCACGGCTTTGCGCAGACGTGCGTTTGAATCAAGGTCGCTCGTGCCGCCTGTACGTGCTGCCACGGTAATCTCTTTGATCAGCTTGGTAAAGATCTTGCCGCGTTTGGCGTCCGTCGCACCTTTCTTGTGCTTAATAGTGTGCCACTTAGAGTGTCCTGACATTTATAAATTTCCTTTATTTTATTTGGCCGTAAAATAAGAGACCCGCTTCTAGCGGCCTGCGTTTCCGTCTTTGTTATTTCCGAAATTTGAAATATATCACGCTGCGTTTAGACGTGCAAAATCGAAGTTTGCGGTCACGACCATTGAACTTCCCTGATTTGCCGCTCGTCACGCAGTATATTGTGGATCAGATCGCACAGACGGCCGCGGGATGCTGAGTCTTTTGACCCAAACATCTTCCATTTACGCTGTTTTTCGATGGTAATGTGCCATTCGGCATAATCAACCCCTACCGAACCATCTACGATATCGAAACCCAAGATGAAATTCTCGCCATCAACAGCCACTGTCTCCGACCAGCCATGTAATTCCTGCACTGGCCGACCAAATGCAAACTCGCTACCAGTCGCCTTTTTCGACATCCATGTAGCCAGATCCTCGCCAAAATGCTGATCGTTGGAAACGGGCGAACCTATCTTGTCGCTATCAAAAAGGCTAGTTCTGAAAGATATCTGATTTTTCATCCTATTTTCTCCTCGAACATCGATTGTGACAGTTTTTCGATCTTTATTCTCTTATTTTTCGAGGTTTCCCCGACGCCGCTATGAACATCATCATTAGTTTCCATCATCAAGTCTCTCCGCGTGATGCCGATTTAACAACAATTGAGTTATTATAACTGACAAATCTTATCGTGAGGATCATATCAATGAATTTAAAATTTACCCGTCGCCATTTATTGCTTTTTGCGGTTGTCACATCGATCACGGTCTCGTGCATTTATCTTTTAGCATCGCGCACAACTTATGCAGATACCGATATTTCTGTGATGGATCCAGCGGATGCTTTCCACACAACGCCAGCGGGTAAACTGATCGTCGATACAACGACGGGAATGCAGGCCGTGGCCCCGCTCACAATGAATTTTGTCCGCTCACCCGACATGGATGGACCTGACGGTAAAGGACGTTATCTCATTGCAGTAAATAGTGGTTACGGCGTCGAATTAAACTCAAAAAGCAAAGGTCAACAGACACTTTCAGTGATCGACCTCGCAGCGAAACCGGACCCAGCGGTAATACAAAACATCTATTTCCCCTCACCGCAAAGCGCAAATTTCGGCCTGGTTTTCGACCCCGCATTACAGCACGACGGCAGATATCGGATGTATGTTTCCGGTGGATTTGAAAACAAAATATGGATACTCGGCTTTGATCCGAAAGCGGCGCTGCCCGTCACGCCGCAAAACAAACTAGACGAACCGGTTAAGGCTCCATTCATTGACGTAACGGCATTTACCGACAACGCGCCGTCGCCAAACTACAACGGCAACGTAGCCGCCGTTTACCCGACCGGTATCACTCTGAGCCCTGACGGTGAGACGATCTACTCCGCTAATAATCTCGGCGATACGCTCGGAATTGTTTCCGACCTTCGTGATACTCGAAAGATCGCCCGCGTCCAGCTCCGACGGCCCGGTTCGACGCAGTTCGTTTATCCCTATGACGTAAAAACGGTAAACACTGGAAAACGAGTCTCGAAAATTTATGTGTCTCTTTGGGGCGATGGCTCGATCGCAGTCGTAAATCCAGCTCTGCAAAACCGCGTGACGCACATCACTGTTGATCGTCACCCGACTGCGATGCTGCTCAACAAGGCACAGACGCGGCTGATCGTTGTAAATTCAAATGCCGATACCGTCTCGGTCATTGACACCCGAACGGACCGCGTAATCGAGACGATAAACGTCCGTCTCGCCGAAACCGCACAGATCGGAGCAAGCCCTGAAGGGTTGACGTTGAGC
>JBKJRA010000117.1:0-7363 GCA_046594975.1 Pyrinomonadaceae bacterium
GCATCGATTTCACCGTCGTGGGTAATACTCATCAGCAGCGTCAAGAATATTCGATCGAGCTGCTTACCGAGGGCATGAAAAAGCTCGGCCTGCTTAAAGGTAAGACCAAGGATCTGATCAAAAAGAAGGCGTATCTGAAATACTACATGCACGGCGTCGGCCATTGGCTAGGTCTCGACGTGCACGACGCCGGACGCTATTTCGTAGATCAGCAGGCAAAGAAATCGAAGCCTTATGCTCAGGGCATGGTGCTGACCGTCGAACCGGGCCTTTACATCCCGCCTGATGACAAATCGGCTCCGGCAAAATATCGCGGCATCGGCATCCGTATCGAAGATGATGTTCTCGTTACAGCGGACGGAAATCACAACCTGACCGGCAAAGTGCCGAAAGACCCGGATGAGATCGAGGCCTTGATGCAGAAGCCCGCACGTAAGTAAGGGCTACATACTCAACACACTATGCACATCGAAGACGCACTAAAAAATCTTCCTGCCTTATTCGCCGCCTTGCTGGTGAGCATATTGTTCATCCAGTCGGGGCTCGATAAGGTTTTTGACTGGAAAGGAAATGTCGAGTGGCTCAAGGGGCATTTTGCGAAAACTTTCATGAGCGGAATGGTGCCGCTGATGCTGGCGAAGATCACTGTTTTAGAACTCGCCACGGGTTTCTTGAGCCTCGCTGGAATTATCTATTTTCTCCTGACGGGTTCGCTCGTTTTGATATTTTACGCGTCAATACTGGGGGCATTAGCAGTTACAGGCCTATTCCTAGGCCAGCGAGTTGCAAAAGATTATCCCGGAGCCGCCGTTCTTGTGCCGTATTTTATACTGCTGCTTTTGTTGATGTATCTGTCCGGTGGCATTCCCCGATGACGGTTTCTATTTGACGTGTTTTGTGATGGAAAATGTTACGCAAGGATCAAATGCTCGGCGTTTGACCTGTTCGCCCGGACGCGGGCTTAGATCAACAAAGCGGATATCATAGCCTTCGAAAACTATTACACGCGGATCTAGCGTCGAATTTAGTTCGAATGTTTTTGCGGCTTTCTTGCCTTTTGCTAGCGTGATCTTGATCTTAGCATTTCCGGCCCATACGCAAGTCGTACCAACCGGACAACGTGAATCTTCGATAATCTCGACGACTTTTACTTTGATCTTGCCGCGGACGCTAGTTTTCTGTTGGCCGACATTCACCACCAGCGTTTCGGGCTCCGCAGCGTTCGCTGAGAAAAGCCCGCCAAGACCAAGTGTTAAGACTGTTGTCAAAAATAGTATTTTCATAATAACCTCCCACGGTTCGGCCATTCGACGTCCCTACTATTAGAACGATTATCATACAACGGCGTTGCAGAAAAAGCGTAACCAAACGGAAACCGCATTGCGTTTCATGCGTATAAACACCATTATAAACAAAGCCACAGGAGATACTATGCGTAAAATTTATTTGAAAAAGATAGCGGCATTTTTGATGTTTGCGAGTCTCGTTGTTTGTGCCATCCCGGTCGGGACTTTTGCCCAACATTCGGGCATCGACCTTGCCGGTATGGACCGCTCGACCGATCCTGGCGATAATTTTTTCACCTACTCTAACGGCACTTGGTATAAAAATACCGAGATCCCGAACGACCGATCGTCAGTAGGCATTTTCCAAGGCATAGCCGTCGAGGTCGCCCAGCGAACAGCCGGTCTGATCAACGAAGCGGGTAAATCAAATACGCCCGATGGCAAGATGGTTGCCGATTTTTACGCCGCATTTATGGACGTGGCGTCTATCGAATCTCGTGGCCTCTCACCAATAAATGACGAACTCAAAGACATCGTCGCTATCAAAGACAAAACCAGGCTTTCGAGCTTTCTCGGTTCGCAGCTGCGTTCAGATGTCGATCCGCTAAATTCGACCAATTTTTACACAGACCGGCTTTTCGGCGTATGGATCTCAGCCGATTTTAATAACCCAAAGATCAATGTTCCGTATCTGCTCCAAGGTGGACTCGGCCTGCCGGACCGCGACTTTTATCTGAATGATGACGCAGACACCGTTGCTCTACAGGGCAAGTATCGCGCGCATATCGCCAACGTTTTGAAGCTCGCAAACATTGCCGATGCCGAAGCAAAAGCCGCACGCATCTACGAGCTCGAACATCAGATCGCCAAAACTCACGGCACCCGCGAAGAATCGGTTGACGTGGCTAAAGCAAACAACCCTTGGAAGATCAGTGAATTTGCAACATCTGCACCGGGGATGGATTGGAAAGCATATTTCGCATCCGCCGGGCTCGCAAAACAACCGATGGCAATGGTCTGGCACGTCGGAGCGATCAAGGGCATTTCGGCTCTCGTCGCCAGCCAGCCGGTCGACACCTGGAAAGAATATCTGACCTTTCACACGATCGAGCGTTCGTCCGCACTGCTGCCAAAAGCATTTGCAGACGAAGCTTTTAACTTTAACGGACGACAGCTTTCCGGTGCCCGCGTTCAGCGTTCGCGTGACCAACGGGGCGTCAGTTTTACGAGTAATTCGCTCGGCGATGTCGTAGGTAAGATGTATTGTGAAAAATATTTCCCGCCCAAGGCAAAAGCCGCAATCAATGACCTCGTGCAAAAGATAATCGCGGCGTTTCGCACACGCATCGACAAGATCGATTGGATGTCGGCGGAGACGCGTGCCAAAGCCAAGGCAAAGGTCGATACGCTGTATGTCGGAGTCGGCTATCCCGACAAATGGCGTAGCTACGCGGGTCTCAAGATCGACCCGAAAGACGCTCTTGGCAATACCCAGCGCGTGAGCCTCTTTAATTATCAATACTCTCTAGGCAAACTCGGCAAGCCCGTCGATAAAGGCGAATGGTGGATGAAAGCCCAAGAGGTCAACGCCGTCAACTATCCGCTGCAAAACGCTCTGAGCTTTCCCGCAGCGATCCTCAATCCGCCTTTCTTTGATGTCAATGCCGATCCCGTCGCCAATTACGGCAGCATCGGCTCGGTCATCGGCCACGAGATCAGCCACAGCTTTGACGCGACCGGCGCCCTCTTTGACGCCGAAGGCAGATTTCAAAACTGGTGGACACCGCAGGATCTCGCGCACTTTCAGGCCTCGTCCAAAGCTCTCGCGGCTCAATACGATGCCTACGAACCGCTGCCCGGACTGCACCTCAACGGCAAGCTGACGCTCGACGAAAACATCGCCGACCTCGCCGGCCTGTCCGCCGCTTATGACGGCTACCGTGCTGCATACGGCGGCAAAGAGGCCCCCACAGTTAATGGCCTGACGGGCGATCAGCAGTTCTTCGTCGCCTACGGCCAGGCCCATCGCGGCAAGATGCGCGAGCAGACGCTGAGAGCCATAGTAATGACCGACGGCCACTCGCCGGACGAATATCGTGCCTACACGGTTCGCAACATCGACGCCTGGTACTCAGCATTCAACATCCAACCCGGCAAAAAGCTCTACCTCGCCCCCGACGCCCGCGTTAGGGTCTGGTAGGTTACTTAGTTCAAAAATAAAACGACGCAGTTCGAGATCACTCTCGTCTGCGTCATTTTATATGTCAGTGGGGACAAGTTTTTAACTCGCTGCTGCCGATGTTCCGGAGTTTATTTTCTCGATGATCGCGTTGGCAAATTCAGCGGTATGAGCGTTGCCGCCAAGGTCTTTTGTGATCGTCGTGCCATCAGCAAATACCCCAAACAAAGCGTTTTCGAATTTTTCGGCGGCATCGCGTTCGCCGATGTGACGCAGCATTTGGATCGCCGAGAGCATCAGAGCGGTCGGGTTTGCGATGCCCTGACCGGCAATGTCGGGGGCGGAGCCGTGGACGGCTTCGAAAACGGCTCCAAGCTCACCAATATTTGCTCCCGGTGCGAGACCAAGCCCACCGATCAGGCCCGCGCACAGGTCGGAGACGATGTCGCCGTATAAGTTTTCCATCACCATAATGTCAAATTGCTCCGGCCGCATTACGAGCTGCATACAGCAGTTGTCAATGATCTTGTCATCGGCCTCGATCTCGGGGAAAAGCTTTGCCTGATTGTAAAAGCATTCGAGAAAAAGCCCGTCGGAGAGCTTCATGATGTTTGCCTTATGGACGGCGGTCACCTTTTTACGTCCGTTGTCGCGGGCGTATTCAAAGGCATATTTCGCGATCCGCGTCGAGGCTTTTTCGGTGATAATCTTGAGCGATTCGACGACGCCGGGAACGACAATGTGTTCGAGACCCGCATAGAGATCCTCGGTATTTTCGCGGACGATGACGAGATCAAGCTCAGGGTAACGGCATTTGACATTGGGCAGAGCCTTGATCGGACGGACATTTGCGTAGAGGTCGAGTGCCTTTCGCAGACCGACGTTTACCGACGTAAAGCCTTTGCCGATCGGCGTCATGATCGGGCCTTTGAGTGATACTTTGTTACGGCGCATTGCTTCGATCGATGCTTCGGGCAGCGTTTCGCCGTATTTTTCGAGCGCCTGAGCACCCAATATCTGCGTTTCCCATTCGATATCTACGCCGGTCGCCTCGATGACGCGAACGGTCGCTGCGGTGATCTCAGGGCCGATGCCATCGCCCGGAATTAGTGTAATCGTGTGTTTCATAAGCTGTTGTCCTATAATTAAATTTACACGGACGGGCGAGTAAAGGCCAAATTGTATTTCCAGATGAATTCAGATGTATTGATAATCGGCGGCGGCGTGATCGGGCTGAGCATCGCACGCGAGCTGCACAAAAACGGCGTCGGCAGGATAGTTTTGCTCGAAAAAGGTGTCACGGGAAACGAGTCTTCGTGGGCGGCGGCCGGAATGCTTGGGCCGCAGGCTGAGGCGAACGCGGCCGGGCCGTTCTTTGATATGACGCTCGCGTCTCGTGATCTGTACCCTGGGTTTGCAGCTGAATTATTAGATGAAACAGGTGTCGACATTGAGCTTGACCGTGCCGGAACGCTGTATCTGGGATTTACGCAAGATGATTCGAATGAGCTGAAAGAGCGTTTCGACTGGCAGCAAAAAGCAGGCTTACAGGTCGAATATTTGACTGCGGCAGAGACACGAAAAGCTGAGCCTTTTGTTTCGACTGATGTCCGCGAGGCTCTATTTTTCCCCGGTGACTGGCAGGTCGAGAACCGCAAATTGCTTACCGCTCTCCGGCGCTACGCCGAGATAAACGACATTGAAATTCGCGAAAATACGCTGGTCGAACGGCTCGTCACCGAAGGCAACAAGGTCATCGGTGCCGAGACTGACGGTGCCACATTTTGCGCCCCACAAACAGTGCTTGCAACCGGAGCTTGGTCGTCGCTCATCAAACTGGGTGATTTTGCATCGCCGCTGAAGGTCGAACCTGTTCGCGGTCAGATCGTCGCTTTTCGCACCGCGCAAAGACTGTTCCAGCGGGTGATCTACAGCCGGAGAGGTTATATCGTCCCGCGTGTTGACGGACGAATTTTGGCAGGTTCGACGACTGAAAATGTAGGGTTTGATAAGTCAGTCACCGAGTCAGCGGCCGAGCATTTGCGGAACGTAACACTAGAGATCGCACCGAGTATTTCGGGTTTGCAGATCGCGGATCAATGGGCGGGATTGCGGCCGTTTGCGGCGGACGGCTTACCGATATTTGGTGAAATTAGAGGCATCGGCGGCTTAATGATCGCAACGGCGCATTACCGCAACGGCATTTTGCTCGCACCGCTGACGGCACGGCTCGCCGCTGACAAAATGGTGAACGGCACGGATTCGAGATATTTTACGGATTTCAATCCTGAGCGTTTTAGGATCCGCGGCGTCGGCAAAAGCATCTAATTGAATATGCGTATTTTTGCATTACTTTTCATCTTGGTTTTGGTCGCTGGTGCATCGGCTCAATCGGGTCGCACAGCGATCACTGATACGACGCCCCAAACTGCCGCTTCTGACCAAACCGTCAAGCAGATGTTCGACGAGGTCAACGCCTACGCCAAGGTAAAATTTACCGAATACGCTGAGAAAAAAGTCTATTACAGCGATGCTTTGCTTGAAAAGACTAAGCTAGAACAGCGACAGCTTGCGGCAAAATCTGCGGCGAAAGCATCTTTGCGAAAAGATCTTGCCGGAGAAGAATATTATTACCTTGGAATGCTCCATTGGATCGCCCAAAATCTCGACGGAACCGTCGCGAGCCTGCTCAAATTTATCGCCTCCGAAAATGCACCGGTCGAACGTTCGCAGACAGCGCGTTCGATAATCGTCGTCACGCTGGCAAAGCAAAACAAGCTCGACGATGCTGAAAAGATGCTTGTCGAATATCTCAAGACAGAGCCGACAAAGCTGACCGAGCGTTCGCGAATGGAAGGCGAGCTTGCCAAGGCGTATCAACGCACAAACGATCTCGTCCGCATGACGCCGCACGCTGAGGCCGGCTATCAGGCGTCGAAAGATCTGCTCAAAGACGCCAAGTCTTACGCGCGCGGCCTGGACGAGATACTCGACGCAGGGATGTTGGTTTACGAGGCTTTTCGCGACGCCAATAACCGCCAAAAAGCTGAGGCGGCTCTCGACGATATGCGTGCAGTGGCGGTCGCGACGACTTCGCCCAGTTTTTATTACTACGCCGTCGATCAAAAGATAAAATATCTCATCGAGACGGGCCGAAAACCCGCGGCTCTCGAACTCTACACTTCAGCCTTAGCCAGTTCTGTCAAAGACTTTCCTAACAAAGCACAGCAATCCGAGGTCGAAACGCGTCTTAGAAAACGTGATCAGCATTATAAATTGATGGGCGAAATGGCTCCAGAAATGCCCGCGATCGACCAGTGGTTTCCGGGGAAGCAAGTTACGCTAGCCGACATGCGGGGCAAGGTCGTATTGCTCGATTTTTGGGCGACATGGTGCGGGCCGTGTTTTGAGGCTTTTCCCGCCCTGACCGAATGGCAGCAAGATCATGAAAAAGACGGGCTCGTCATTCTAGGCGTGACGCGTTATTACGACGCTCAGGTCGGATTTAAGGACAATATCCCGGGCGAAACCGGGATGTTAAAGAGCTTTCGGGACAAGCACAAACTGCTATACGATTTCGTCGTTGCGAAAGATCAGAGCATACAAATTCTATATGGTGCCACCAGTTTGCCAACGGTGGTCTTTATCGACCGCAAGGGCATAATCAGATATATTGAGACTGGCACCAGCCCAACACGCGTCGAACAAATGCGTGAAATGATGCTCAAACTGCTTGCTGAAAAATAGACGATGCCCAAAAACGGACATGCCGCGAAAACCCAAGGCCTCTACGACCGCGTCGCGGATATCCAAAATCTGGCGATGAAGCTCAACGGTTATCGCTCGTCCGTCGCCAAATATCTCAAATCTCTTGATCTCGCTATCGGACCCGATTCGC
>JBKJRA010000357.1:0-2560 GCA_046594975.1 Pyrinomonadaceae bacterium
GCCGTCTATCGAGGTCAGAGAGACTTGCGAAAAAGCAACAGCCGACAAAATTACCGTAAGAGCCAATGTTAAAAAGAAAACTTTTATCGTTCTCATATCTTTATGAAAGCTTACACAAGCCTTTCACTGTAGTTTAGATGCAACTTTGGTGCCGATCTACTGCTTTCTGTTCAGGATCACATTATCGATGAGCCTAATACCGCCAAAAGCAACCGCAGCGCATATAAGCGTCTCTTCATCCCCAATCTTATCAACTGTTTGCAGTGTTTCGGGGTCAACTACCGCAATATAATCTATTTTCGCGAGCGGCTCGGTTATTATGCGATCCGTGACGATCTGCGTGATAGTTGACGCATTTCGTTCACCTTTTTTGAAAGCGATCTTAGCCTCACGTAGAGCTTGGATGATAATAACAGCTTTTTGAAGCTGCTCGTCAGACAGCAAGGCATTTCGAGAAGACAACGCAAGCCCCGATTCCTCACGAATAACTGGAATAACGACGATCTCCGTCTCAAATCCAAGATCGCGCGTCAGGCGTTTTATGACGGCGACCTGCTGAGCGTCTTTTTGTCCGAAAAATGCACGGTCGGCTCGGATCGTATTCAGCAGAATGGTAACAACCGTCGCAACGCCGCGAAAATGTCCGGGCCGCGAGGCTCCCTCCAGCATCTCCGTTAATCCCTCGACATCGACGTAGGTCGAAAATCCTTCGGGATATATCTCGTGCTGCTCGGGAGCGAATATGTAATCCACATCGTATTCCGCCAGAATCGCCGCGTCGGCGGTCAGATCTCGCGGGTATTTTTCGAGATCGCCCTTATCGTTAAACTGCGCGGGGTTAACAAATATCGAAACAATTACAATGTCACACGTCGCCCTCGCCTCTTTGACCAGAGCAAGATGCCCCGCATGCAAAGCCCCCATTGTCGGGACAAACCCAACAGTTTTCTCCTCGCGTCTGAGCTTACGCGAGATCGAAAACATTCGTTGACGTCGGTTGATTATTTCCATTATTTATTTGGCCGAATCGTCGGGATATTTGAACTTCAAGATAGCAGTTACGTGTTCTTTCAGAGGTTCGACACGCTGGCTAGCTGCTTCCCATATGATATCCAACTTGGAAGAAAAATACTGGTGAGCGAGAATATTTCGAAATCCGATAATTGCTTTCCAATCGATCTCTGGATGGTCTGCCCTGAGTTCGGGGCTTAATTTTGAACACGCCTCACCAATGATCTCGAATTTGCGCACGACCGCACTTAAAATAAGGTCGGTATCTAAGACCACTTCCTTCGGCAAACCTGCAATGAAATCTTCGATCGCGTTGCAGGCTTCGACTATATCTCTAAGATAAAGCTCTTCAGTCCGCATAGATCATTTCAGTTTCAGAAAGAACACTGTCTCGAATCAATGGCTTTAGTCCGGCTTTAGGCACAAGGTCAACTTTAGTTCCCAGCAGTTCCTCTAGATCTATCTGCATCCGCGAAAATTCAAAAAGACTTATCCCCGAATTTGGTTGAAAATCAACGAGAAGGTCATAGTCACTGGATTCCGTAAAATCTCCACGCACTCTCGACCCAAACAGACTCAGCTCGCGAACTTTGTTTTTTCGGCAAAGCTCTGCGATCTTTTCTTTCGTTTCCGGTGAAAATTGTGTCACGAGGCGGCCATCTCCTTTTTAGTGTCGTCGGTCAGGCCGTAAGATTCCTGATCGTTCGGGTAGGCGCCGGATTTCACGTCGGCGGTCCATGCGTGGATGGCGTCGGTCATAACTTTGTTGACGTCGGCGTAGCGTCGGACGAAACGCGGTTGTCGGCCAAAGGTCATTCCTACGAGATCGTGCAGCACCAAAACCTGTATGTCACAATCCAGTCCGGCACCTATGCCTATCGTCGAGATCTTTAATTCTTTCGTGATCATCGCGGCGACCTCTCTCGGGACTAGCTCTAGGACTACGGCGAATGCTCCGGCTTCCTCAAGCATTTTTGCGTCTTCTATCAAAAGCTTTGCCTGCTCGGCGGTTCGCCCCTGCACACGGTAGCCGCCCATTTTATAAACCGACTGCGGCGTCAAGCCAATGTGTGCGACGACCGGGATCTCCTCGTTAACGAGCCGCTTTACCAGATCGACCCGGTTGCGGCCGCCCTCGAGCTTTACAGCTTCGGCACCGCCATATTTCATTAGCCGCAGGGCATTTTTAACGCTGTCGTCCTCATTTACATGATACGTGCCAAAGGGCATGTCGGCGATGACCATCGCGCGTTCGGTGCCGCGTTTTACGGCGATGCAGGCCGAAATTATCTCGTCCAGCGACACCGGGATAGTGTTGCCGTAGCCGTGGATGACATTCCCCATGCTGTCGCCGACCAAGATCATGTCCACGCCGGCTTCGTCAACTATCCTCGCAGTCGGATAATCGTAAGCCGTCAGGCAGACGAGCTTTTCGCCATTTTCCTTAGCAGCACGGATCGCGGGCAGGTAAACTTTGCCTTCTCTGTCGGGTTGTAGATACGCCATAAATTCCCTAAAGTCTAGCTTTTTGCTTAGGTTAAGTCTAGCA
>JBKJRA010000352.1:0-4138 GCA_046594975.1 Pyrinomonadaceae bacterium
ACCCAGTCGCTACTGCTCCCGGTTCTGACGCGTATACTCAACCACAAACCTCGGAGGCTCGTCTTCATCGACGGGCGGCATCACAAGGAAATCGGTTTGTTTCAGGCCATTTTCCTCAAATCGCGATAGGTCTTGGCGGGACATCGGCCATGGCATTATTTCTGGTTCGACGTCATCTTCGCGGCCTCGTGTAACGACGACCAATTTTCCTTTATCGCCGACAAACGCCGCGATCGCATCGATCACTTTTGGCCGCATCTCAAGCGGCAGTGGCTGGATCGTATAGATCTCAATCACAAAGTCGAACGAGCCATGCCATTCCTTTGGCGGATCGAATAGGTCTGAGGCCACAAACTCAATATCTGCATCACCATACAGCTTTTTCGCCCATTTAATGGCCGTCGGCGAGATGTCAAAAGCGGTGACCTTGAACCCACGATCGTGCAAATACTTAGCATCATCGCCAAGCCCGCAACCCACGACGAGTGCCGTGCGTCCATCGCCCTTTAATTCGGTCTTTTCGGCCCAAGTTTTGAAGTAATGATTGGGTTCGAGATCTGCCCACGGTATCTGTTCGTTGTCGCCGGCAGACTCCTTATACAAAGCCTCAAACCATCCAAGCACGTCGCCGCGTGCGGCAAAGTCAGCTTGCAGCGATCTGACGTAAGCACGTTTTTCTTCGAGATCTTTATTCAATTGGTGCTCCTGCTTCGTTCCAGGCGGCCCAGCCGCCGTCCATCGACCACACATTGGTATAGCCCATCTTTTGCAAATTAACCGCCGCAAGGGCCGAGCGGTAACCGCCGCCGCAATATAGGACTAGTTCGGTGTCTTTATCGGGAAAGGTCTGGACGATATCGCGTTCGATTATGCCGCGTGACATATGTTTGGCTCCGGCGGCGTGTCCATCCGCAAATTCGTTGTCTTCGCGAACATCGATCAGAGCGGCTCCACCGGCAACGCGTTCGCGAGCTCCGGCGACATCGCATTCGTTAACACGGCCTTTCGCGTCGTGGGCAAGGTCTAAAAATTCTTCGGAATGTATCATAGTGAAATCAGTTTACCGCGAATCCGAGATGATTAACTAGCAAGGAGCCAGCGAAACTCTTATAATGGTCATATAGCAATTTTTTACTAAATTTTATCGAGGTTAATTACATTGGCAGAACAATTTGACGTAACAATTATCGGCTCAGGGCCCGGCGGGTATGTCGCTGCGGTGCGGGCAGGACAACTTGGATTAAAGGTAGCAATTATCGAAAAAGAGCCTGACGCACGACTCGGCGGCACCTGCGGACTGCGCGGATGCATCCCGACAAAGGCTTTGCTAAACGCGGCTCATCTGTATGACAAAGCATCGCATTTTGAAAATTTTGGACTCAAAGTCACAGGCCTCAGTTTCGATTGGGCCGGTGTGCAGAAATACAAATCCGACGTTGTCGCGAAAAACTCCGCCGGCGTTACCTATCTGATGAAAAAGAACAAAGCCACGATATTCCCGGGCTTTGGCAAGATCCTTGGTAAGGGCAAAGTCGAGGTCACCGCTGCTGACGGCAAAAAGCAGACCATTGAGACCAAGAACATTATTATTGCAACAGGCTCGGTCGTGCGTCCTATCCCGGGATTTGAAACGGACGGCAAACAGGTCGTCAATTCAGACCATATTCTCGAACTGACGAGCGTGCCGAAATCTATGATCGTGATGGGTTCGGGAGCGGTCGGCGTTGAGTTTGCGAGTGTCTATCACCGCTTTGGCTGCGACACGACGGTTGTCGAATTGATGGATCGCATCGTGCCGATCGAGGACGCTGACGTTTCGAAGGAACTGCTCCGCAGCTTCAAAAAATCCGGCATTAAATGCGAGACCGGCATCAAGCTTGACAAGCTGGAAAAAGGTAAAAAGAGCGTCAAAGTTTCGGGCAAGAACGCGAAAGGTGAATCCGTCACATTCGAAGCCGAAATGCTGCTCGTCGCCGTCGGGCGTATGCCGTTGGTCGAGGGCATCGGACTTGAAAACACAAAGGTCGTCGTCAATCCTCGCGGCACCATCAAGGTCAACGAATACTGCGAAACAGACGAGCCCAATGTTTACGCCATTGGCGATGTCATTGATACTGCGTGGCTCGCTCACCTTGCTTCGAAAGAAGGCATTCTCGTCGTCGAAAAGATCGCCGGTAAAAAGGTCGAGCCGATCAAGCAAAACCTCGTCCCGAACTGCACCTACTGCGACCCCGAAGTCGCCAGCGTCGGCCTGACCGAAGCAAAAGCCATCGAGGCCGGTTATGACGTCAAGGTCGGCAAATTTCCGTTCTCGGCATCAGGCAAGGCACGCATACTCGGCGAAACCGATGGTTTCGTCAAGATCGTAGCCGAAAAGAAATACGACGAGGTGCTCGGCGTCCACATCATCGGCCCGCACGCAACCGAACTGCTTGCCGAAGCCTGCGTCGCCATGGCCCTCGAATCCACCGCCGACGAACTCGGCCGCGTCATCCACGCCCATCCTACCGTTTCGGAATCCGTAATGGAAGCCGCGGAAGGTGTCCACGATCTGACGATACATATGTAGTTGTCGGTTGTCAGGGATCAGTGGTCAGTCGGCTTGCGCGGCTGGCCACTTTTTGTGATATATTCAGCACGTAAAAGCATTGCATAAACCTAACAGTTAGGTTACTATTACTATGCCAACGATTTGGAGAAGTGGCGGATTTAGATTTGTGATATGGCCCGATGACCATGAACCGCCTCATGTTCACGTGGTTCGCGGTAATTTGTTAGCGGCAATAATTAATTTGGGAATGAAAGAGAAATCCGTATAAATAAAAGTAAACTATCGGCTAAATCGTCGTGAACTGGCTCTTGCCGTGCAAGTCGTGGCTGCAAATAATGTGATATTCACAAAGGAGTGGACGAAGATACATGGTTAAAGTTAAGGACAAATGGAGCCTTGAGGAATTTGGAATTTCCGACAAAGAATTCGAACGACAATATAGCGAGGCTACGAAACGCGGCGAGGAATCATTGAAGCATGATCCGCGTGCAGTTTCGGCAAGCTATCAAAACGGCGAGGTTACTGTCCGTTTGATGTCCGGTTGGAGTCTCAGCTTTGATCCCAGAAGATACAAGTTTTTGAAAAATGCCACTGACGAAGAACTCTCAGATGTTAAGCCGCTCGGACTCGGATTCGCCCTTGAATGGGAATCGATCGATCAGCATCTAGGCGTGGGCCGCCTGATACTCGATCTTATCGGAGAAAAGTATATTGCCACTGAAATCGGTCGTCGAAATGGCTCGGCTACCAGCGAAAAGAAGAAGCTAGCATCGCGCACCAACGGCAGACTCGGCGGTCGGCCAATGAAAGTGTAATGGAAGCCGCCTAAGGCGCACATGATTTGACGATACCTATGTAGAGTCTCTGGTGGACGGTTGATTTATGGCTAAACTTGAACGTTTTAGCATCGTTTGGAAAGAGGCAGATCAAAAACTTGCAGAACGATTCCAAGTGCCGGGTTATAATGGTTTCCTACCTTTCTTTATTTCCGGCGCAGCTCTAGACAGCCTTGAAGCCGGTAATCCCATTGAGCTTACCGAGTGGCAGTTACTTACGGGGATCTTATACGGTCTTGACGAATTTGACAACAAAACAAAGCCTTGGCACAAGACTGAAGATAGGAATACTCTCACATATTTGCTAGATGTTATGCGGAATGGTTTTGACTTCGCTGACCCTGAAAAAATGTTGCTTGACGTCGCATACAAGCTTCGTGAAACAAACGGTAACAATGCAAGTCGAACGGCTCTATCCACAAGTTTGGGACTAATCCCGTTTTCATCAAAAATCAGAAGTGATTTGGTATGCGACATATGGTCAGTAGCTGCTGAAACAAATGACCACTCATTACTATCGCCAATTCCTAATTTGGTTATGGAGACAACCCTGACCGAACTGATACATGGTGCAAAAGAAATCATCTGCTATTACGGATTATGTGCAATGGTACTTTTGGAATATGGGGCGGACGAAATAGAGGTCTATCTTAGTGACTTCATCTATCCGAACGTTCAATTAAGCGTGCTGAAGTTGAAGATAAAGGGTCTTTTGGAAACCCCGACCAACTTCACCGTCGGAGATTTATTG
>JBKJRA010000360.1:0-3002 GCA_046594975.1 Pyrinomonadaceae bacterium
TGACAGAAATGTGCGGCCCAGCTTACGCCTCATCGAGGTAGGCATCGTCGCAATCCCGCCACTAACTGCCTTACGCAAAAATCCAGGTGTCACACTTTCATATTTCTCGCCATAAGTGAGCAATTTTAGAGCTTTGGCGTAGCGTCCGTAACCGGCGAGTGTCTCGTCAGCACCTTCGCCTGTAAGCACGACTTTGACGTGCTCCTGAGCAAGTTTCGACACGAAATAGAGCGGCACGCTTGCGATAAATCCGATAGGTTCATCCTCGTGCCAGACGAGGTTTGGCAGGGCTTCGAAAAATTGCTCCGGTTTGATAGTGATCTCGTGGTGATCGGTGCCGAAAGCTTTCGCGACGATCCGCGAGTATTCGAATTCATTAGCTTCCCGTTCCTGAAATCCGACAGAAAATGTCTTGATCGGTTCATTAACCATTGTGGACATCATCGCGGCGATAGCCGACGAATCTATCCCGCCGGACAAAAACATCCCCAGCGGCACATCCGCCATCAGCCGCAATTCGACCGACTGACGAAAAAGGTCCCGCCATTGTTCGATGTACTGGGCATCGGTTCGAGTCTCGTGTTTCGGCTCAAAGCCGAGATCCCAAAATTTTCGAATACCGATCTTACCGTCTTTCCAAAACAGCGTGTGACCCGGCATAAGTCTTTTGACGCCGCGATAAAGGGTCTCATCACCGGACGTCCCGTGATTGGCAAACTGGTCAGGCAGTGCGTTGAAATTTATCTCAGGTTTGACCGCTTCGGCCGCAAGCAACGCTTTGATTTCGGACGCAAAAAACAGATTTCCCTGTTCGTCGTGGACGTAATACAGAGGCTTTACGCCCATTCGGTCACGTGCGATGAAAAGCTCGCGTTTCGTCTTGTCCCATATCGCAAATGCGAACATTCCCCGCAGATAATCGACGCAATCGCGGCCGTGGGCTTCGTAGAGATGTAGAATTATTTCCGTATCGCTACGGTTTTGAAACTCGTAGCCGCGAGCGATGAGGTCTTCGCGATGGTCGGCGTGATTATAGACCTCGCCGTTATAAACGATCGAGCAGGTTCTATCAGAATTAAACATTGGCTGGGCACCATGAGCGACATCGACGATGCTCAGGCGGCGATGGCCGAGCCCGACATTGCCGTCGATGAAAATGCCACCATCGTCAGGACCGCGATGATACAAAATATCGCGCATTGCGACGAGTTTTGCCTCATTCACATGTTTGCCCGAACTTGGGGCTAATGCAATGCCATTGATACCGCACATATTGTAATAATATAAGAGAGAAACTGGGAGATCCTGCAGATATATCGCGAGGAGCCTCGCGGCTAATTAAATTTTAACTTTTTTGCAGTCAGAAAGCCACATTTTTTCATCAGATCGATATGGATAATTTGTCCTTTTCGCGCTTTATTAGACCTGTCAGTGTGGTGAAAACTTTCAGCATGGTCGAGCAAGTATTTAATGTCAGGGCAAAACCGATAAAACCAGCCCGCCGGATAGATGTGTCCGCCTGGAAATTTGTCGTTGCGGGGCTGTTTGTAGCGGTCGTGGGCACGCTCGGTTTTGATGCATATTCGGGAATGGTCGGCATTATTCCTGTGCATTTTGAAGTTGTTCGAAAAGATAATCTACGCGTAATCAAAGTGCCGCCCGGCGGTAACGTCCAGGCCGCTATCGAGCAGGCAAACAGCGGTGATGTCGTCGAGCTGCAAGCCGGTGCCGTCTATTCCGGCCAGATCAATCTGCCAAACAAACCTCTGACCGATTACGTCACGATCCGCTCGTCCGCAGCAGCCGATCTACCGGTCGACAAACGTGTCGGCCCGGACCAGAAAGCGTCGATGGCGATTATTTTGTCAGGAATGCTTGGCCGTGCGGCGATCGTCGCGACGAACGGAGCACATCATTACCGCTTTGTCGGGATCGAATTTGCGACCTCGAGCGCGAGTTATAATTACGGCCTGATCCAGCTTGGCAAGGGCGAAAAACGCCCCGAACTTGTTCCCCACGATATCGAGATCGACCGCAGCTACATCCATCCGTATAAGTCAGGCGTCACCCGCCGCGGCATCGCAATAAATAGTGCTAATACGACCGTCAAGAATAGCTACATCGAAGGATTTGCCTACCCGAGCGAGGAAACACAAGGAATATGCGGATGGACTGGAGCACGTAACATTCGTATTCTCAATAATTACATTGAGGCTGGTGCCGAGAACATTATGTTTGGCGGTGCCGATCCCCCGAACGCAGAATTGATACCCGCAGACATCGAGATACGCGGAAATTTCTTAACCAAACCAGCCGCATGGAAAGGAAAAGTAACGACAAAGACCCTTTTTGAACTGAAAGATGCCAAGCGTGTAATTTTTGCCGGTAATTTTCTGACCAACAACTGGGAAGGCTCGGCTCTTCGCATTACCGTGAGAAATCAAGACGACGACGCCCCGTTTTCGACTATTGAAGATGTGACAATTCGCGACAACATCATTAAAGGTGCCGGCGAAGGCATAAACATTTTAGGCCGCGACGACACATATTCGAGCCAAACGCTCCAGCGGCTAACGATAGTCAATAATCTGTTTCTTGAAATCGGTGGCCCTGCGTACGAAGGGTCGGGATACTTTATTCAGGTCGCCGACGGACGCGACATTACGATCGCGAACAACACGGTATTTAACACCGGTAATATCACCACGTTTTACGGAGCAATGCCGATGAATTTTGTCTTTCACGACAACATCACCAGCCACGGCAGCTACGGCATCCACGGCTTGGATGATGTCAGATCGTCTATCGCTGGGGCGATGTTTCAGAATAATGTGTTTATAAATATGAGCCGCGTCCCATCCGGCGATTACTCGTTTCCGCCCGGAAATACGATCGTCGGCAGCATTAATGATGTGAAATTTACCTCGTCCGCAGATAAAGATTATCGGCTTGCCCCCGACAGCAAATTCCGCGGCAAGGCTCGTGACGGCAAAAATATCGGT
>JBKJRA010000004.1:0-9089 GCA_046594975.1 Pyrinomonadaceae bacterium
CAGTGATCTTGCGATCGATCTTGGCACCGCAAATACGCTCGTTTATGCCAAGGGACGCGGCATAGTCGTGAGTGAACCGTCGATCGTCGCGATCAACAAGGTCACCAACCAGGTCGAGGCCGTCGGACGTGATGCAAAAGAGATGCTTGGGCGCACGCCGGGCAATATCGTCGCCATCCGCCCAATGAAAGACGGCGTGATCGCCAACTTTGAGGTCACGGAAAAGATGCTTCAGCATTTTATCCGCAAGGCGCACAACGGCAAATCGTGGGTCCGCCCGCGTGTTGTCATCGGCATCCCGTCTGAGATCACGCAGGTCGAACGCCGGGCCGTCGAGGATAGCGCTTATCGTGCTAAGGCATCTGAGGTTTACCTCGTTGAAGAGGCAATGGCCGCTGCGATAGGTGCCGGTCTGCCGATAACCGAACCGCATGGCAACATGATCGTCGATATTGGCGGCGGCACGACTGACATCGCCGTCATCTCGCTTTCAGGTATCGTCTATTCGCGGGCAGTTCGCGTCGCTGGCAACGAGATGGATGAAGCGATCACGCAATACATCAAGCGGAAATACAATCTGCTCATCGGCGAACGTACAGCCGAGGCCATAAAGATCGCTCTGGGCAGCGCGTTTCCGCTCGAAGAGCCGCTCTCAATGGACGTCCGCGGCCGCAACCTGATCGAGGGCATCCCCAAGACCATCACGATGACCGACGAAGAGATCCGCGAGGCACTGTCCGACGCTATCTCGACGATCATCAACGCCATCCGCGTCGCTCTCGAACGTACGCCGCCGGAACTCTCAGCCGACATCATCGAACGCGGAATCGTCCTCACCGGCGGTGGTGCACTGCTCAAAAATCTGGATAAGCGCCTGATGATCGAGACCGGTCTGCCCGTCGTGATCGCCGACGATCCGCTCTCATCGGTAGTGCTCGGAACGGGCAAGATGCTCTCAGATTTCGAGCTCCTCAAACGTGTTAAGTGGGATAATTCATTAATGACCGGTAATTAGTCGAGAAAGTTTTGGAAGTTTGGAAAGTCTAGGAAGCATCTTGTTACCGGACTTCCGAGACTTCCCGAACTTTACAGACTTACCAAACTAAAGAAATGGTCGAGCGTAGTCAAAAAGAAGTTTGGCGGCTTACGCCCTGGCTGATGATCGCTCTTCTTATTGTCAATTTCGTGCTGATGGCGTTTGACGCTAAGGAGATCACATCCGGCCAGCGCGTTGTTCGTTCATGGACACAGACGATCGCTGATTTTGTGCAGTCACCTGTCACGACTATTACAGCATCAGTATCAAATTACTTCACATCGATCTCTAACCTCCGCTCAGCAGCGAGCGAGAACGATGGTCTCAAACAGCAAGTTCAGGAATTACAGGTCGAGATCAAGCAGAAAGAAGAGCTTGCAGCAGAAAATACGCGGCTCAAATCGCTCCTTCAACTTAAAGAGACGAGCAAATACAAGGTTTTGACCGCTCGGATCATCGGGCGCGATCCTTCGGTCTGGTTCGATTCGTCAATAGTTAATCGCGGCAGTCTCGACGGTGTGACACTAAATATGCCGGTCGTCACCGACGGCGGACTCGTCGGGCGAGTTACGGCTGTCAGTCCGCTTACATGCCAGGTAGATCTAGTCACGCGTAATAAATCCGGCATCGGTGCGGTGGTCGGCCAGATAGGTGAATCAAATGCGTTAGGTGTAGTTAGCGGCACAAGCAAAGGCGATCTGCTCGAGATGCGATACGTCCCCGGAACGGTTGACGTGCAGGTCGGCCAGGCTGTATTTACGACCGGGCAGGACGGTATTTATCCTGCGGGATTAAAAGTCGGCGACATCGTCAGCGTCGTTCCGGGATCGGCAACGACGCCGCTTCAAATACTGATACAGCCCGCGGCGAAATTAAATTCAATGCAGGAAGTTGGCATCTTGCTCTACGAACCGCCGCAACGCGAGCAGTACGAGCAAAAGCTGCCTAATGCGATAAAGGACGTGAAGAAATGACACGGAGTGGGCGAGACAGAATGATGCCTTGTGATCAAGGCTGGATCAAAATTGTGCGATCATCGGGGGTTCGTCACCGCGTCACGGCGTCACTTTCTCCGAGCGTCAGGTTTTAGAATATGGAGGGCGTCAAGCTTACAATTTGTCTGATCATTGCGATCCTTTTGCAATGGACCCTGCGCAACGTCTGGGACGGATTTGGTTACATTGATTTCCCTCTCATCATTGTCGTGTATGCAGCACTCCAGCGAAACTCGATCCGGGCGATTCTTTTTGGAACAATTTCGGGCGTCGCAATGGATGCTTTGAGCGGAGGTTTGCTCGGTGCTAACGGCTTTTCAAAGACGGTCGTAGCTTTCATTGTTTCCGAGATAGCAAGGCGTGTCTATATGGACAACCTTATCTTGCGCATACCCGTCATAGCTGGTGCATGTATATTGCATAGTGCAATTTTTTACGGCCTGCACCGACTGTTTGGACAGCCTCCGAGTGGGGATATTTTGGTTACTGCGGCCTATTCGCTCATCGGTACGACCATCGCCGGAACGCTTGTATATTTGCTTCTGCAAAATTTCTCGGGTGACAAGATTCGACGCAAGAAACGCGATGTGTTTGCACCTCGCCGACAGACACGACGCCGAAATCCAATACGGTTGAATAAATAAAATGAAGATCGGTGATCATGTTCAAAAGCTCGGATTAAGGGTCAGCACGATCCAGGCACTAGCCTTTATCCTGCTGACGCTTTTGGGCATTCGTCTCTATTACCTGCAAATTGTCCGCGGTGATTATTTTAGCGAGCGTGCTGAAAATCAACGCGTCCGGCTGATACCGATTCCTGCCCCGCGCGGTGCAATATTTGACCGCAACGGTAAATTGCTCGTTGATTCGCGTCCGACATACAACGTGGTCATTTCCAACGAGCCGCTCAAATCTATCAACATTAACGACCGCGTCGATGTTTACTCGCACGGACTCGGCATTGACCGTCAATTCGTCGTCGAACGCCTCAATCTGATCAAAAAACAGAATGATTTCGAAACGATGGTTTTGAAAGAAAATGTCGGCATTCCAGACATCACATGGGTCGAGGCCCACACGCTCGAATTTCCCGAACTGCGTGTCGAACTACAGCCGCAGAGATTTTATCCGCTTGGTACGACACTGGCTCATGTGCTCGGTTATGTCGGCGAGATCAGCCCTAAGCAGCTCGAAAGCGACGATTTTAAGGATAAGGGATTCCGCCCCGGTGACGTGATCGGCAAAGGCGGACTGGAGCAGTATTACGACGAATATCTTCGCGGCAAGCCCGGCTATCGCAAAGTTCTCGTCGATAGTCGCGGCCGCGTTCAGAGCGAGCTCGAGGTCGTGCCGCCGCAGTCCGGACAGGACCTCATCACATCTGTCGATCTCGATCTGCAAAACGAAGCCGAACATCAGCTTGCCATCTCAACGACCAAACGCGGCGTAGTCATCGCAATGGACCCAAACAACGGCGAAATACTTGCGATGGCGTCAGCTCCGTCGTTCGACCCGAATATATTTGTTCGCGGCAGTTCGACGCCTGAGGGCCGCAAGCAGATCGCTGCGTATTGGCAGGACGAAAAACGACCGCTTTATAACCGTGCTATACAGGGCCGATATCCGCCGGGTTCTACGTGGAAGATCCCTGAGTCTGTCGGCGCATTGCAGCAAGGTGCGATCACCGTCGCAAACTCTAGTCTGGTTTGCGGCGGCGGCATAACGGTCGGTAACAAGCTGACCAGATGTATGGGTAACCACGGTTCGCCTCCGTTACCGCTTGCCATTACAAAGTCATGCGACGGTTATTACTATCGTCTCGGTTTAAAAATGGGGATCCAAGGCATCATCAGCATGATCGAGACGTTTGGCTACGATAAGCGTTCGGGCATCGACCTGCCCAATGAAAAAGTGCCGCAAACGCCCAAATCCTGGATGCCGTATATCCTCAAGCACGAAGGCAAATGGAATGACATTCGCACCGTTTATGCCTCGATCGGACAAGATACGGTCGTTGTTACGCCTATCTCAATGCTGCGTGCGGTTTCTAGCGTCGGGATGCGTGGCAAGGAATACATCCCCCACTTCATGAAAGAATTCAAAGCCATCGGAGCCGTGGGTCAAGAGGGAGATATCGCTTACATTCCCGCACGTCAAGGTTTTAAATATCAGCATCCGGAGCCGAACCTGATCGAATTAAAAACAGATCAGTGGGACATGGTACTCAAAGGAATGTGGGGCGTTGTCAACGCCGGTGGAACCGCGGGATCTATCAAAATGGCAAATCTTGAGATCGCCGGCAAGACGGGCACGGCCCAGGTTTCTGAGGTCGGAAAAGATACGGGGGCAAATAAAGATCACTCCTGGTTCGTCAGTTTTGCTCCGGCGTATAAACCGGAAATATCAGTCATCGCACTGATCGAAAATTCCGGTTTTGGTGCGGCAAACGCTGCTCCGGCTGTCAAAGCAATGTATGAAAATTATTTGACCCATCGTTTTAATCAGCAGCCCGGCACTCAGGAGGTCGCATTGAGATAAACGATGGTAGCGATATTTGAAAAACGCGATCTTAAAGATTTTGACTGGCTGACTGCTTTGCTGGCATTGATGATTGCCGCATTTGGGGTCTGGCAGATCCATAATGCGACACCGACCGAGAGCATTTGGTCAAAACAGATCTACGGTATAGGCATTGCATTGGTCGCTTTCGTTGTCGTCGCATTTACGGATTATCGTCGGCTGATAGATTCGGCTCCTATATTTTATGTCGGCGGGTTGCTATTGCTTGTTCTCGTACTAACGCCGCTCGGTGTTCAGGTCAACGGCCAGAAAGCATGGCTGCGAATAGCAGGAATGCAGTTTCAGCCGTCAGAGTTTGTAAAGATTCCGACTGTGCTGATGCTCGCTAAGTATTTCGGCGCTAGAAAAGCTGGAAATCTAAGCCTGAGAGAAATGCTCATCGGAGGTGCCATCTTTGCCGGACCCGTCGGCTTGATAATGCTCGAACCTGATGCCGGACAAGCTATCACATATTTTCCGATACTAGCCGCGATCTTCTTTTTGTCCGGCATCAAAATTCGGTATGTAGTTTTGGCAGTAGTGGCCGCCGCCGTACTGATCCCCTCAGCCTGGATAGTCGGTGTTAAGACCGGTAAGATCAAGCGATATCAAGAAGAACGCATTTTGGCGATCATCGACCCCGATAAGGTCGATCCACGCGGATTTGGTTATCATACTATCCAATCCACGATCACCGTCGGCAAAGGCGGTCTCGCAGGTAATCAAGGCGACACCGACACCTCGCAGAGCGTCTTAAAATTCTTACCCGAGCCGCAGACGGATTTTATTTTTGCTGTAACGGCAGAAAATACGGGCTTTATCGGCTGTATTTCCCTACTGTTGGCTTATGCGATATTACTGTCGCGCATGATCGCAGGTGCCCGCGAGGCTTCTGACAGAGCGGGAATGCTTGTTATAATGTCCATTGTATGCGGCATGGTGTTTCAGATATTTATGAATGTCGGGATGGCTCTCGGCGTGCTGCCGGTGATCGGTGTGCCTCTGCCGCTTATGAGCGCGGGGCTGTCTGCGATATTATCGACATTTGTCGCGATAGGATTTGTCGTCAGTGTAAAGTTGCGTCGTTTTGTTAACTAGGAGGTATCTAGAAGTGGCTGTAGATGTAAAGAAAATGAGATCGGCTGAGGCCGAATCGAATGGTAACGGCAGGAGCGCCTTTTCGACGGCGTCGATGCTCGTTATTGCACTTCTTCTCGCGTTGTCGGCGGGAGCTTTGACCGGTGTATTGGCATCATATTATCTGAATAATTCTCGTTATTCGGTCGAAGTTTCAGCTCTTGCAACTTACCGCCCGCCCCAAGTAACGACGATCTATGCCGACGACGGCGAGACCGTGCTGGCGGAATTTGCCATCGAAAAGCGCATCCCTATCAAGATACAGGACGTGCCTGACAAGGTAACCGACGCTCTGATCGCTGTCGAAGATTACCGTTTCCGCGATCACATCGGCATCGATCCATATCGCATCGCCGGCGTTATATTTAAGAACCTGACGACCGGAAAGGTCGAGGGCGGTTCGACGATCACACAGCAACTCGCCAAAAATCTTTTTCTCTACAAAGACCAAACATATACACGTAAGATCAATGAATGGGCCGTCGCATTGCAAATCGAGCGCCTCTACACCAAAGATCAGATACTCGAAATGTATATGAATTATGTGTTTCTTGGTGCGGGTGCTTATGGATTTGAGGCAGGTTCGCGGACGTATTTTGGCAAGTCGGTCAAGGATCTGAACCTCGAAGAGGCAGCTCTGTTGGCTGCCATCCCAAAATCGCCTGAGTATTCGCCGACCCGCAACATGGAAAAGGCTAAGATGCGCCGTGACGTCGTGCTCGACCAGATGACGAAATATTTCCCTGATAAATATCCGCAGTCCGCCGTCGATGCCGCCAAGGCAAAGCCGATCGTGCTCGCCGACACGGCATTTTATCAGTCACAGCCAAAATCGACAGCCTGGGACTATCCGGTCGAAGACATTCGTAAATATCTCGAAGAAAAATACACGACCCGCGTAGCGCAGGGCGGCCTGAAAGTTTACACAACCATAAATGTCGAGGCTCAAAAGATCGCGACTCAGGACATTCGTCAAAAGCTTCGCGATTTCGCGAGAGGCCGCAAATGGCGTTCGGAGTACGAAAACATATTATTGGATGAAAATGAGCAGCCATTGACCGATGAAAAACAGATCGACAAGGCTCTAAATTCCTTCAAGCACGCGGATTGGTTCGGCGACGATTATACAGTGGGTGAGTACATCAAGGGCCTCGTGATGAAATCGAACAACGCGGCCGACGAGGTTGGTGTCCGGTTTGGGCGTTATAAGGCTATTGTCCGGCGCCCCAATATGGGCCGCGCCTCAAAAGGGCCGAAAGAGGAGCTAAAACCCGGTAATCTGGCCGAGTTTTTGGTGAAAGGTGTCGATAAAGAACATCAAACCCTTGACGTCGAACTGCAACAGGTGCCCGACGTTCAGGCGGCTCTAGTATCGATAAATGCTCATAACGGAGAAGTCGTGGCGATGGTCGGCGGTTACGATTTCCACACCAGTAAATTCAATAACGCGACTCAGGGCTTAAGGCAGACCGGTTCGACTTACAAGCCCTTTATCTACACTGCCGCAGTCGAAGCAGGTATGACGCCCGATTCTATCGTCAGCGGTGCTCCCATCCAACGCGGCGGGTGGCAGCCTCATAATTACGATGGCAGCACGAGTTGTGCGAATATGCCGATGAAAACGATGCTCCAAAAATCGATGAATATCGGTGCTGTGCATCTAATGGAGCAGGTCGGAATTCAGGCTGCCGCGCAGATGGTTCGCAGGTTTGGCATTACAAATCCGATGGCTCCGAGTTTACCGTCGGCACTGGGTGCCAGCGAGGTTTCGTTGTTTGAAATGGTGGCGGCTTATTCGTCATTTCCTAACAAAGGCATTCGAATGACCCCGCACATGATCCGCAAGGTTTATAATCGCGACGGCAGCCTGCTCGAGCAGTATGAAAATACAAGCTCAAAAGTAATGAGCGAATATGTTGCACTTACGATGGTCTCGATGATGCGCGGGGTCGTAAATGGCGGAACTGGTTCCGGGGCAAGCGCCGCCGGGCAGCCGATCGGGGCAAAAACAGGAACCGTCAATGATCACACCGATATATGGTTTATCGGCTACACACCGACTTACACAACCGGCGTCTGGATGGGTAATCCGGAACGCAAGGAAAATCTCGGAAACGGCATGACCGGTCACAGCGCCATACCGTACTGGAACTCTTTTATGGACCCGTTTATGAAAGGCAAGCCGAAAGAAACATTCCCAAATGCGCCGCCGATGCCGACAGATATCAAGCGTGAGGCGGAGATGCGCAAACGCGAGGAACTCGAAAGCCTTAACGAAGCAGATGTTAGCGGTAAAAAGGTAGGTGGAACATCGACCGCAAAACCCGGTACCGACCCTGCGATGTTGCCCCCTAACACGACAATGACTGATACAACCACGACGAAACCGGCGGACACAACTCCGTCAGAAAAACCTCCGGTCATTAAACCGCCGGTTACCCAAACGCCAACCAAACCGGTCGAAAAACCGGTCGAAAAACCCGCCGGCTCTAAGCCGAAGGGGAAAAAAGGTGATGGAAAGTAGGTAAGAGAAGGTTTGAAGAGAATAAGGGAGCCCGTTGAAATTTCAACTGGCTCCCTTTTTTATGTTTAATTTTATCTTCTATTTAAGAAATTCCCCTAAATAATAAGGAAGCATCTTCCTCCACCACACCCAGTCGTGAGCTACGTCATGGCCCCATAGGTCGAGTCGGTGCGGGATGCCTTTGGAATGAAGCAGGCCTGAGAATTCACGGCTGCGGTCAGGGGCTTCGAAATCGCCCTGGCCGGTGACGATGACGATCGAATCGGCATTTTGCAGCCGCGGCAGATGATGATCGTCGTGCAGATGACGGACGTACATATCCGGATTGTTAAAATAGACGTTGTCGTCAAAATATCCCTTATCGAGATAATTGTAGATGTCGTAGCTGCCGCTCATCGCGATCGTGCCGCGAAATGCGTCCGAATGTTTGAAATAGGTATTGAGAGCCAGGAACGCCCCAAGACTTGCACCCGTCGTCAGCGGCCGGGCGTCCTCGCCGCATTCGTTGCGGATCAGCGGCAGCACCTCTTCCATTATGTAACTGTCGTAACGCGCAAGCATCTCGACCTTCCAGCCGGGATGCGATTCGCGGTTTAGCAGGCTGTATTTATTAACCGAATTGATCGAATAGGCACGGATCAGCCCCGCTTCGATAAAGTCTTTGATCGCATCTACCAGATAAAACCGCTCGTATTCCAGATAATCAGCCGCCGCCGTCGGAAACATCAATAGCGGATAACCCGCATGTCCATAAGCCACCAGCGGCATTTCCATTCCCAAATTGTGGCTAAACCACGCTGTAGTCTCTCTTCTCATAGTTTTTTTTAGACATTGCGAG
>JBKJRA010000180.1:0-5001 GCA_046594975.1 Pyrinomonadaceae bacterium
GCAAGGCGTTCGGGTTTTCGCGCGCCGGGTATTCGGGGCTTGAGACGGGGAATCGTGAGGTGACCTCGTATTTGATGCGGCAGGTGAATATTAATTTCGTGCTGACGACGCCGCTTAATCCGGAGCATCCGGCGGCAGAGCATATCAAGCAGCATGGCGACGGGGTGCGGGATATTGCATTTTATGTCGAGGATGCCGATCATGCTTTTCATGAGGCCGTCAGACGGGGCGCGACGCCGATAACGGAGCCGCATGACCGCTCAGATGAAAATGGTTCGGTTCGTCACTCTGCGATTGCGACTTATGGCGATACGATCCACTCGTTCATCTCGTATAACACCAACAACGGCCATAATTACAAGGGCGTTTTTCTGCCGGGATTCGTTGCTCAAGACGTCGCGGGTGATCCGACAGGAGTTATGATGGTCGATCACATCGTCGGCAATGTCGAGCTCGGCAAAATGAACGAGTGGTGCGATTTTTACCGCGATGTGATGGGCTTTTTCCGATATATTACGTTTGACGACAATGACATATCGACCGAATACTCGTCGCTGATGTCGATCGTTATGTCCGACGGGCAGCATAATATTAAGTTTCCGATCAATGAGCCCGCATCAGGCAAGGGCGGCAAATCGCAGATACAGGAATACATCGATTTTTACCGCTCCGCCGGTGCACAACACATCGCTCTGCTCTGCCGTGACATTCGCGGCACCGTCACCAAATTGATGGAAAACGGCGTAGAATTCTTGAGCATTCCTGACACGTACTATGAAGATGTCCTCGACCGAGTCGGCGAGATCGACGAAGACATCGAGTCACTCAAAAAACTCGGCATTCTCGTCGATTGCGACGAAGAAGGTTATCTACTCCAGATTTTCACCAAGCCAGTCGAGGATCGCCCGACCGTTTTTTACGAGATACTCCAGCGCAAGGGGTGCAAGGGCTTCGGCAAGGGTAACTTCAAGGCGCTTTTCGTTTCTATCGAAGAAGAACAGCGTCGACGCGGGAATTTATAAGAATATTGGCCATGAATGAACACTAATATCACGAATAAATCGGCTTCCTGATTCGTGCAATTCGTGTTCATTCGTGGCTAAATCTCATTATGGATCTAAAATATCAGACAGGTTTCGGTAACGAGTTCGCAACTGAGGCGGCTGATGGGGCTTTGCCGGTGGGACGAAATTCGCCGCAGAAAGCTCCGCTTGGGCTTTACGCAGAGCAGCTAACCGGAACGGCTTTCACAGTGCCGCGTGCATATAACAAACGGACTTGGACGTATCGCATCAGGCCGAGTGTGACGCACACGCCGTTCAAGCAGATCGACAACAAGCTATTTCGCTCGACGCCTTTTGGCGAGGTTACGACACCTAATCAATTGCGTTGGGACGCTCTGCCGCTACCTGAAACTCCGACAGATTTTATTGACGGCATCACGACGGTCGCGGGTAACGGCGATCTGTTTTCCCAGACCGGAATCGCGATCCACATCTATGCCTGCAATAAGGGTATGGACACGCGGTATTTTTACAATGCCGACGGCGAGATGCTGGTCGTACCGGAGACGGGACGGCTTGGGGTCTTGACCGAGTTGGGATTGCTGCAAGTCGGGCCGGGATCGGTTGCTGTTATCCCGCGCGGCGTAAGATTTAAGGTAGAACCGGCTGCGGGTGACAATTGTCGTGGCTACATTTGTGAAAACTACGGGTCGCAATTCCGTCTGCCGGACCTCGGGCCGATCGGTTCTAATGGCCTTGCGAATCCGCGCGATTTCGAAACGCCCGTTGCGTGGTTTGAGGATCGCGAAGGTTCATTCGAACTCATCGCAAAATTCGGCGGTAATCTGTGGTCGTGCGAGATAGATCACTCACCCCTCGATGTCGTCGCGTGGCACGGCAACTATGCTCCGTATCGCTATGACCTCAGGACATTTAACACCATCGGCTCGATCTCGTTCGATCATCCTGATCCGTCGATATTTACCGTGCTGACATCGCCTTCGGGTGAGGCTGGGGTCGCTAATTGCGATTTTGTCATCTTCCCCGACCGCTGGCTCGTCGCCGAGGACACTTTCCGACCGCCTTGGTATCACCGCAACACAATGAGCGAATACATGGGCCTCATCTACGGTGCATACGACGCCAAAGAAACGGGCTTCGTCCCCGGCGGCGGCTCGCTTCACAATCAAATGTCCGCTCACGGCCCCGACCTCGACGCTTTTGAAAAAGCCTCAAATGCTACGCTCGCGCCGCAAAAACTCGAGGGCACAATGGCGTTCATGTTCGAATCCCGTTACATCATTCGCCCGACAAAATTTGCGATGGAATGCTCCGAATTGCAGAACGATTATTTTGAAGTTTGGCAGAGATTGAAGAAGAACTTTAAGGGATAGATGCTTTTACGATCCTGGGAATACCTTGCATGTCCGGCAGTAATTCCGGCACGTTCCACAACGAAAGATCAAACAATTCACGAACAGCCTCAGATTGATCAAAACCAATTTCCATTAACAGAAAGCCTTGCGGCTTGAGGTGTGTAGGGGCATCTTGAACGATACGACTGGCGATATCCAGGCCGTCTTTGCCGCTGAAAAGTGCAAGGTGCGGTTCGTGGTCGCGGACCTCGGGTTGTAGATCAGTAACATCATTAGCAGGAATGTATGGCGGATTTGAGACTATCAGATCAAATTTGTCCGTTGCAGTGCCAAACAGGTCGCCGTGTTCTAACGAAAGCCGATCTGCTACGTGATGATTTTGTGCATTTCGGCCTGCAATTGTGAGAGCTTTGTCGGAGATGTCGATGCCGACAGCGGTTGCTGTTTTGACAGCATTGAGGATCGAGACCGAGATACAGCCTGAGCCTACGCCGATCTCGCAAAAAGTCGGATCATCAAGGTTTTGTAATTCATTTATCGCTTCTTCGACTAAGATCTCAGTCTCCGGTCGCGGAATGAGAACGTCAGGCGTAACCTCAAAATCTAAACTATAAAACTCTTTGTGTCCGGTGATGTAATGAAACGGTTCGCGATTGGCACGGCGGGTTACGAATTCTTCAAACTTTGCCTGCTCGATCGCAGTCAACGCGTATTCCGGATGAGCGATCAGAAAAACTTGTGGTCGGTCTAGGGCCAATGCCAACAGGCTCGATGCCTCACGGCGTGATTCGGATATTTCTGAATCTTTAAGCCGGGAGTTGGCGGCATTTAGAGCGTCGGCTATATTCATTTGGCTCCGTCGTCGCGCATTATAGCGGGCAGGGTGAGCAAAATGATCTTGAGATCGAGCCACAGCGACCAGTTTTTTACATAAAACAGGTCGAGCTGAACCATCTCTTCGAAGGTGAGACGATTGCGCCCGGACACTTGCCACAGTCCGGTGATGCCGGGTTTTACATCGAGGCGTTTGCGGTGCCATAAGGCGTAAGCCTCGACCTCATAAGGGATCGGCGGACGCGGGCCGACGACGCTCATATTTCCTTTCAGCACATTTAATAACTGCGGTAGCTCGTCGAGGCTCGTGCGGCGTAAAAATTTACCAGCACGAGTAATTCGTGGATCGTTTTTTACCTTGCCGAATACAGGTTTATTATCGTCGCCTGCATTTGCCTCGCCGCCGCCTTCGATATTTAGCTTGTATGCAGCACGGTGGATATTTTCATCCGCACCGGCAAACATCGTGCGGAATTTGTAACAGAGAAAAACACGCCCGTCCATGCCGACGCGCTCCTGCAAAAAGAGGATCGGGCCTTTCGAATCAAGCTTGACGATCATTGCGATGACTATCCATAGTTGCAACAAAATAATAAACGAAATTCCAGCGATGATGATGTCAGAAGCCCGTTTGATAAACCGCTCTATGTCCGAAAGCGGCTCGCGAAACAGACGCACCATCGGCAAAACGCCTAT
This sequence comes from Pyrinomonadaceae bacterium, assembly GCA_046594975.1. Classification (GTDB taxonomy): domain Bacteria; phylum Acidobacteriota; class Blastocatellia; order Pyrinomonadales; family Pyrinomonadaceae; genus OLB17. The sequence goes on from JBKJRA010000180.1 coordinate 3,911, forward strand.
CTGCTCAATGCTCGTTTTTTGCGGCAGCACGTCGAGCGGACTAGGAGCAAAGCAAAATTCGACACGTTGCTCACGCCCGATCTGCATCATCGAATCAAACAGCCGTTCGCTGCCGAGCTCATTGGCGGTGATGATGACCTCCTGAATGCGGAGTTCACGGATCAACTCAGTTAGGTCGTCAATGCCGCCGACGACCGGTAGATCCGCGAGCATCTGCGGCCTTGTCGTTTCACTTCCTGATTCATACCAGACAATGCCGACCACGCGATAACCGAGCTCGGGCCGCTCTCTCATCTCGACCGCCGTCTGCTCGGCGTCTTGGCTCGATCCGACGATCAGCGTCGGTATCAGATTGACGCCGCGCCGCCTGAATACAGATTGTATATATCGCAACGCAAGATGAAACGCGACAAACAGAACAAGAGCGATAACATAATCAAACGCGAAAACGCCGCGTGAATAGGAGTAGTTGCGAAACGCAAAACCTCCTCGAAAAATAAACGCCCATGCGATGATCAGTAGCGAACTGACCGACACAGCCTTAAAAATCCGCGTAGCGTCTTGTGCATACGAAAAAGCACCGTGAAATTTGTAGATGCTCTGGTACACGAGCATCGCAAGGCGTATAGCTGCGCCGAAGAAAAGAATTCCTGCGTATGGAACAAATTCTTTTGACCAGACCCACGCCGATGCTGACAGCACGGGCTGCCCTTCTCGAAGTTTGAAAGCGACGATAAAACTTAAGGTAGCGATCGCCAGATCGGCGATTATGACCAGCGATTTGACGAGGGGCATTGCCCACCGCGGTGCACGGTTTCCCGCTATCGCTACTGTGGCACTCTCTGTCATTATCTCTTTGGTGGTGTTGCTCAGGCGTCCTCCAGTATAAGGTCGGCGACTGTTTTGCGCACAGTGTTTTCGCGACGCGGATTACGTAAGGGCTTTTTGGCGAGCATGATCGTGTCAAGATCGGCGACTGATTCGATCTTTATCATACGATTTTCTCGGATCAGGTATTCGTCGATCGCAGCTGTTTTTCCTGCAAAGGTCGTCGCTGTGGGTACACCGAGAGCTGCGGCTTCGCGATTCAT
>JBKJRA010000220.1:0-2708 GCA_046594975.1 Pyrinomonadaceae bacterium
GGGAGTTTTCACCTCGCGAGGGTTCGAGCGTGGTGATCTCCACGGGGATGCCTCCCGAAGCCGGCACGCGATGAAGACCTGAATTCGTGTGCGGCGTGAAGACGATCACGCCGTCGCGGCTCCACGTCCCACCGCGCCCCTGAGGCGCATCACACAGGGTCTGCGGCGGCCCGCCGGTCGCCTCCACCTTTTTGAGTTTCCCACCGGCGAAGAACCCTATCGAGCGGCTGTCCGGCGACCAGAAGAGGTTTAAGGCTTCCTCAGTCCCGGCGAGCGGCTGCGCGTCGAGCAAATCGATCGGGCGCACCCAAACTTGAGTTTTGCCTTCGGTTGAGGCGACGAAAGCCACGCGGCGGCCGTCAGGCGAGAGCTCCAGCGACGTAGCTGTCGTGGCCTTCCCGGGGAGCGGCAGGCTGAAACGCGCGGCGTAACTTTCAGCCTGCGGGCGGCGAAGATAAAGAAACGCGAGCGCCAGCAACGCAAGAGAGAGAAGAGAGACCGCTGCGATCCACGGAATTCGATCACGCCACATCGGCCTGCCTTTCTCCTCAGCAATTGCCGACAAAGCCGTTGTCAAATTGTTTCCGGACGAACTCGTCGGTGCGGAAAGCGATTCCAGTGCAAAACCTAAGTCTGCGGTCGATTGAAAACGTCTGTCCGGTTTCTTTTCCAGGCACCGCCTGACGATCCGCTCAAGCGAAGGGCTGATATTTGGATTCGACTCGGCAAGTTCCTCCGGCTCTTCTTTGAGGATCGCCGACATCGTCTCAGCCATCGTCTCTTCCTGAAACGCACGACGGCCTGTGATCATCTCGTGAAGGATCGTGCCGAACGAAAATATGTCCGAACGATAGTCCGTCGCGTGCCCGCGAACCTGCTCCGGCGACATATAGCCGACCGTACCCATGACAACGCCCGGATTTGTGATCGCCCGGCGGGTCGCGTCTTCGGAACCTGGGTTGTCGGTTTCGGGTGCCCGCAATTTCGCCAGTCCGAAATCGAGTATCTTGACACGGTCATCTATGGTGATAAATAGGTTCTCAGGTTTCAGATCGCGGTGAACAATGCCTTTTTCATGCGCCGCCGTCAGTCCGCTGACGATCTGCTGGGCGTATTCCGTTACTTTCCTGAGCGGGATAGTACCCTCGTCAAGTCGCTGCCGCAGCTCCTCGCCTTCGAGTAGCTCAGCAACGATGAAGGGCGAGCCGTCATGTTCGCCAATGTCAAAAACGGTTAGAATGTTCGGGTGATTGAGTGCCGATGTAGCCTTGGCTTCCTGCTCGAAACGCCGCAGACGGTCTTCGTCAGACGAAAGCTCCGACGGCAATACCTTGATAGCAACCTCACGATCAAGCCGCGAATCGTGCGCTTTGTAAACCTCGCCCATTCCGCCCGCACCGATCTTTTCGCGGATCTCGTAATTGCCGATCTTGGTGCCTTTTTCCATAAACAGTAATTGTGCGGACTTATTTGGTTTATTGTCTGTCAAAGAGTTTAAGGCGATTGTGGTTTTTAGCCAAGTTATTTATAGGTTTTATTTGAAAAACTGCATAGAAAAAATTGTATCTATTCCCGCATTTGCGTTAAGGTATCTCTACGCGAGGCTCAATTTATGAAGCGACTATTTCTTTCTGTTGTGATCTTTTTGGCAGTGGTGGTCTCGCTGCATGCCCAAGCCGCACCCGACGAAACAAAGCTGACCGCACTCATTAACGAATTTCTTGCCGGTGCTAGCCGTAATGATGCCGCCATCCACGACCGTTTCTGGGCGGACGATCTGATCTACACACGCTCCGCAGGTGTGCGTATCAATAAAGAAGAGCTGATGAAAGGCGTCCGCTCGGCTCCGGCACCAAAACCGGACGATCCGGTCAGCGTTTACTCCGCCGAAGATGTCCGCATACAGCTTTACGGAAACGCGGCGGTCGTCGCTTTCAAACTCGTCGCCACAACTACCAAGTCTGACGGCACTAAAACCGTCTCCAACTACCTCAACACAGGCACATTTATAAAACGCAAAGACAAATGGCAGGCGGTCGCGTGGCAATCAACGATCGTCCCAAAACCTGAAACTGCAGCAGCTCCTCCTACTAAAACTAGTGCTCCTGCGGCGCTTGCCAGCACTCCTTCTGCATCAGGAACACACACATATTTGAAAGGCTCAAAAGGCGGCTGTTATTACCTTAATTCAAGCGGTAAAAAGACTTACGTCGATCACGATCTCTGTAAATAAACTTTTCTTAAAATACTTAAAAATATATTGCAAGATTTCCGTTGACGCGCGTTCATTCGAGCGCAGTGTTGGATTTTATCGGTGGTTCCTAGGAAACCGTGAAAGAACCGATCTCATCCATCCGGCTGCTAGGGATGTCTGCCGGCGGACGGCGTTGGTCCGCGTGTCCATTTCATTAGGAGAAAAACAATGAGAAGATCATTTATATTATCGACAGTTTTAGCGGCTTCGGTCGCTGTTTTAGGTGCTTGCAGCGCTACGGCGACGAATTCAACCCCGCCGAACAAACCCGCCCCAACCCCGGCTCCGGTCGTTCCGGCTAGCCCGATCAGCAGCCCTTTGGCTTCGCCGGTCGCTTCGCCAGCTAAGCCTGGTGCATCGCCGGAAGTGAAAAAGGTTGATGATAAAGGCGTCAAAGTCGCAACCCCCATCACTAAATAACTAGTCGGCCGCATGGCCGCTAGCCATAGGCGGG
>JBKJRA010000303.1:0-13794 GCA_046594975.1 Pyrinomonadaceae bacterium
GGAAGGGCAGCAAGACAGGATGGTCGCCGCGAGGAATAAAAACGGGAGCAGTTTCATTTCGGACGCGCTACTTGCGGCGTGGACCGAGCTCGGTCCAAACCCGATCCCTAACGGCCAGACTCAAACTATCACAACGCCCGTAAGCGGCCGCGTCACGGCGATTGCTATCGACCCGACCGACCCGAACAAGGTTTATGTCGGTGCGGCTCAAGGCGGCGTTTATCGCTCGATCGACGGCGGTGCGACATGGACTCCGATCTTTGACGGAGCTCAGAGTCTGGCTATCGGCAGCCTAACTTTGGACGCAGCGAACAACAGGCTGTGGGTTGGCACAGGGGAGCCTAACGGTTCGGCTGACAGCTTTGCCGGTGTTGGTATTTATCGGGTTGACAGTCCGGCGACTACAGCTACCCTCGTCGGCCCGTTCAATCCGGTTCGCAATTATACCGACGCGGGCAGCATGACTCAGAGCGTTCCGGCGGTTCAGGGTAGGAGCGTCAGTAAGATACTCATTAATCCGGCGAATGCAAACGAGCTATTGGTCGGCTCAGCCGGCGGCGTTATTGGTCTGGGCGGCAACACTCCTTTTGGCGGTGCTATTCCCCCATTGGGCCTGCGAGGCCTTTACAAATTCAGCAATGTCGGCGGAGCGCCCGCGAGTGCAACTGTCACGAGGATCGCTGTTTCTGTAGCAGGAGGGTGTTTCGACATCCCGTGCACGGGAAATCGAAACGTCAACGACATGGTATTTGACCTCAGCGATCCGACCGGTAATACGCTTATTCTTTGGCTCAACGGGAACAGCGCCGTCAATGATGGAGGCATCTACCGTTCAACAAATGCCCTAGGTGCATCTCCTACATTTACGCAGACCTTCATTACACCCTCGTCGAGCGGACGAGGGGCTTTTGCCATCGCTCAATTAGGTGTTGGCACCCCGGCCCGAATCTATGTGGCAAGCGGGGAGCCACCGACGAGCGGATCGCTCTGCAATACTGCGGCGCAGGCCGGTGGGTTGCGCAGATCGATCGATGGAGGGGCAACCTGGTCGGCGGAGTTGCCCGGAGGCGGCGGATTTTGCAGTGGTCAGTGTTTTTACAATATAGCCTTTGAAATTGTTGCCGGGGCCACGTCCGCGACGGACAAACTCTTTTTGGGAGGCAATGTGCAGAGTGCCAACTGCCAGAAATTACAGGGAACCTCGCTCGATGGTGCTGCTACGGTTTTTGCTAATACCGACGTCGGCCTGCATGCCGATTCACACGTTATCAAAGTAGCTCCGTCTAATTCGAACATCGTCTATCGCGGCGACGACGGCGGCATCTGGAAATCGACTAATGGGGGTTCGACTTGGGCCAGCCTCAATAACGCAACATTTAGAGCGACCCAATTTCAGAGCATTGCGGTTCATCCAACAGATGCTAATTTTACGATCGGCGGAACCCAGGACAACGGCACTGAAAATTTACTTCCGGCCGGTACCTCGTGGAACCGTATCGATTTCGGTGATGGCGGCTTTGCGTTGATTGACCAGAATGCGATCGACAATACCAACGTCGTGATGTATCACACGTATTTTAGTCAGACCAATAGCCTTGTTGGTTTTGCCCGTACAAACACAGTGCCTTGTGCGTCTGACGGCCAATGGTCGTTCAAGGGGATCTACGGCGGATCAGTTGATCCGACGGCTCACTGTGACGGCACAACCGACACTTTCAACGGCATCACCATTAGCGACCCTGTCAATTTCTACGCCCCGATGGCGTTGGGACCCGGAGCTCCAAATACAGTTTATTACGGTTCCAACAAACTGTACCGGTCCGCCAATAAGGGGGATACGATGACAATTGCGAGCCAGACGATGGCATCGAATGTCAGCTCGATCGCGATTTCGCCGCAGGACGACAATTATCGTTTCGTAGGACTAAATAATGGCGGCCTTTTCTTTACCACCACGGGAGGTAACCCGCTTACAAGCCTCGATCCTGTTGGCGGTGCTACTGTGATACCTGATTTTTATGTCGCTCGACTGGCGTTTGACCCGACGAATAAAAACACGGTTTATATCAGCCTCGGTAATTATGCGGCAGGCACGGCTGCGGCCCAGTCGCACGTCTGGAAAGTGACCAATCTCAGCACGGTACCGGTCATTACTGCCGTCAACGGTAGCGGCGTAACCGGTTTGCCGGATGTCCCGGTAAATTCATTTGCCATCGATCCGCAAAACGGAAGTAACCTGTTTGCCGGTACGGATATAGGTGTATATGCATCGCGGGACGCCGGGCTGACTTGGGTGCCATTTGGAACAGGGTTGCCGCGTGTAGCCGTATTCGATATGGCGGTGGCTCCGGGGCGGACACTTCGGATAGCAACCCACGGCCGTGGCATGTGGCAGATCCCTCTGCTTGCTCCGACGGCGGCAAGTGTCTCGATCTCAGGACGAGTTATGACGGCCCAAGGCCGCGGTTTGCGAAATGCGTTTGTCACGCTTACCGATTCGCATGGCGTGATGCGGCAAGTGATGACAAGTATTTTCGGCACATATCGCTTTGATGATGTGCAGGCCGGAGATACGTATAGCATTGGCGTTCGATCGAGACGCTTTAGTTTTCAGCCTCAGGTGCTCAATGTCATCGACAATCTTAGCGACATCGATTTTATAGCTCAATAGCTTTCCTTGTAAAACTTGATGGCTTCGCATTTTTTCGGTACGAAGCCTTTTTTGTACCACGCCCTGTACGATCGACAAGCGTTTTACCGTGAGATGTTTTTCAGGCTTCTTATGGTAAATTACAATCATCTTAGTTTTGAGAGGGTGGATGCCTTGGCTCGCCCGCTATACAAGAAGGTTTCACCTAATGAAATTTGCTGGAATTTTAATTCTCGCCGGCCTTTGCTCGGTTACTGCATCAGCGCAAAAATATTCCTGCCTACCTGCCGACGTGCAGGAGAGCACGGTCGTCAACACTTCTAACTCGGGGCGAGGGGCTCACACAGTCACGCCTATCACCGTAAAACAAACCTTAAATAAGTTAAAAGCGCGTTGCTCGCACGGCAAGTTACTTGACCGCAAAGGCAAGCAGATCCGTTTCTACAATTTGCAAGGATGCTGGGGCAATCCGCCGCCTGACTATCTTGAAATAATAGAAAAGCAAAGAACGGATCTCGATAACCTAAAAAAGAAATATACCGTTGTTGAAATAACGTGTAATCCAAGCGGATTTCCGCTGCCATAGGTTAAAGTAGGACTTCGCATTATATGCCAAGCCCTATTCGTTTATTTCTTCATATTTTTATCTAAAAAATCGGCGACGAGCGGATATAGCTCAAGCCGGTTTTTTAGTTTGGCGACGCCGTGGCCTTCGTCGTCATACACTTTCCATTCGACAATGCTCCCGCGTTTTTTGAGAGCATCGACCATCTGCTGGCCTTCGGTCCAAGGAACTCTCGGATCGTTACGGCCTGCGATGACAAACAGCGGACATTTTACACGGTCGATCTTGGCAATCGGCGAGATTGCACGCAGAAAATCGATGTCGCGATCGAGCCGGCCGTATTCGACCTCGCGTTGGCGTCGGCGATAACCACTCGTGTTTTTTAGAAAGCTTTCCCAATTCGAGATCCCGACCGTATCGACCGCCGCCGCCCATATCTCAGGGTAAAGTGTGATCGCCGCCAGCGTCATATATCCGCCATAGCTGCCGCCCATAACAGCGATGCGTTTGGGGTCGGCACCGCCTGCGGTTTTCAGCCAGTCGACGGCGAATTTCAAGTCTTTGACAGAATGTTCGCGTTTCTCAACGTCATCGAGATGCGTAAAAGTCTTGCCGTAGCCCGTCGAACCGCGAACGTTTGTCGCGAGTATCGCATAACCTCGCGACAGATAATATTGATAAAGAGCGTTAAACCCGGGCCGCTCCTGTCCCTCAGGTCCTCCGTGAACCGAGACGATCACTGGCAATTTTGACTTTGCAGATGAGGCAGCTTTTTTGACGCTCTCGTTCATATACAGCGTCGTCGAGCGCACGCGCGAGGGCTCGTAATACCAAGCGGAGATCATTCGCCCGTCAAACGACCTATACTTGACCAACTTCGGTGTGATAAATGTGGACGGCGATACGCCTGCCTTATCGCTGTGCGTCGCCTGTACCAATTTCTTTTTCTCAAGGTCGTAGTACCAAATATCGGTGTTATTCGCTGCCGATGAAAAAGAGAACGCTATTTTGGAATGATTAAGGTCAATATCGAGTCCTCCGACGACGCCCTGCGCCGGTAACTTGATCTGCTCAGCAGTTTTGCTTACAACGGTGATGAGTGGCTTGCCGTCGGTCTCAAACTTACGAAGGTAAAGCTCGGAAAAGCCCTCGCGGTTGACGGTGTAGGCCAGCGTGCCACCGCTCTCCGTCATTTCGACATCGCCGACATCCCATTTTGCATCGTCGATGATGCTCGATTCGAGATTCTTTTCCGACCAGTCATCACCCGAGGCATTCCTCTGCCGCAACTGTGCGAGCCCTATAAATTCGCGGTTATTATTATGCGTATATACGATGCCGTTCGCAGTAAAATGTGCCCCGCCAAACTGTGCCGCCCCGGTGTGCGGCGTCAGCAATATCTCCGACTTTGTCGCGGCGTCCACGAGATACAGATTATTATCGAGGCTCAGTTCGATGCCATCACGCGAGACGATTAACTTGGTGCCGCTGTCATTGATCGCGGCGATGCTGATATTGCCGTCGTATTGGTAGAGCAGCTTTTCCTCGCCATTGCGGATATCTAACGAATAGATATCAAAAAACTGCCGGTTTCGTTTATTTGACGAGTAAAATATCTTGTCGCATTCGCGCGAGATCGCCCCGAAATCGTGCCGCACGCTCGGCTCGTCGGTCAGGGCTTTGACATGCTCGCCAAATTTGTCCATCCAATAAAACTGAGTATTCTCGTCACCGCCCTTTGCCTTGCCAAATATCATTCCGCTGCCGTCCTGCAGCCAGCGGACAGAGCCAATGTTGTCCTCGTAATTGGTGAGTTGCTTAGGCTTGCCGTCCGGCAGCAGCATCGACCAAACCTGCGTCGTGCCGGTGACATTGCTCAAATACGCCATCTCACGTCCGTCCGGCGACATTGACGGAGCACTCGCCGATTTGATATTCAAATATTGCTGGATCGTGTATGGCTGCTGTGCAAACGAAGCGTAGGCTAATAGCAGAACGAGAAAGACAACGGTGCTTTTCATAACAAACCTCATATTAGAAAAATTGTGATTTCGACAAACAGAATAGCGCATTTTGCATGAAAATTGCTTTCAGATGATCAGGCAAATTGGTCGTGAAACATAAACCGCCAGCCGTTTTTATAGACCTGTGTAAATGCGACGTTATTCTTTACGATGACGCATTTCTCATTTGTGAGATTCATTTGCTCGGCGAGCGTTGCCAGACAGCTATCGACCATAATCAGCTTTTTCGCCCGTTCTAACGTCAGCAGCCAATCAAAGGGGCTTTCCGTCTCGCTCAATTTTTCGACGTTTATCACACGCAGCCCGTCGGTCAATCTTTCCGGCAGGTTAAGTGGCACCGTCATTTCGGATGATTGGGCGTGAAAACAAAGATAGTCGCCGGTTATATTGAGACTGTCGTAGAGAGCCTCTTCGCGTGCCATATTTCGCTCGTATTTGAGTGACCATTTATTGGTAAAGGGCACACCCGCGATCGCGTATTTGTATTCGTCAAATTTCAGGGAGCCCGATAGACGCGGGTCGTTGATATTCATTCCACCCAGATAAGCATATAAAATAACCGTCCGCTCGCATTTATGCTCTCGTATCAGCCGCACCGGATCGTGAAAAAAATAGCCGTCGCCCTCGGTGACCGGCAGAAACTTTATTGACGGTTTGACCGGCTCAAAGATACTAATAAATCTCTCGTCGATCGGCCACACGACCTCATACCCGAGCTGCTCAAAATGATCTGCTATCGGGATCGCGAGCATAATATCGCCGATCCCACGCGTCTGAACTATGCCGATACGGTTTGTCATTTAGATAGCATATTACTGGTCTATTATTTCGTTTAGCCCATCGACAATTAAGTTCAGATCTTCCGCAGATGCACGTCCGATCTTTTTGCCGAGGCGTTCCGTCGCTAAAGTTCGTATCTGACCAACTTTTACCCACGAGCGTTTGGGAAGGTCGTGATTGGAGAGTGCGACCGTTAAGGGAAAGGGAGCACGAGGTTGTTGGCTGGTAACTGCAAACGCGATTACCGTGCCGGAGCGGTCATTAAAAATATCATTACTGACGATCAATACAGGGCGTCGCCCAGCCTGCTCGTTGCCTACGGTAGGTTCGAGCTCTGCCCAGTAAATGTCGCCTCTCAGTATTCTGGCCATTCCGTAAGATCGTGATTAGCTCCGAGCTCTGCAAGTTTCTTTTCCTCGACCGGGTCCAGCATTTCACACGCCCGTGCCAAGCTGGTTTTATTAAGCCGTTCAAGTTTTTCTCCAACGGCGGTCTGAAAAGCTTGGCTGCGGTTTGAAAAGACCCTTTCTTTTACAAGTCGGTCAAGCTGTTTCAAAACATCCGATTCGATAGAGACTGATACTTTAGCTACGCTCATACAATAGTAATACTATCAGTCATACCACAAGTCAAGAAAAACTATGGTTTTGTTCGAGTCAAGCGCTTCGCTTTCCCGCCATTACAAAAGCCAGTGCGAGACAGATGGCGATCACGACGGACATTATCACGGGTATGATGAAGAAATACATCTGCCCGATGATCGCGTTAGCGACAAATGCCACAAAAAATGCGGCTATGATAGGACGCAGACGCACGGCATCAGTTTTTGCCAACGAGCCAAGCTGCCATAGCACGACGGTCTGCAGCAATTGCAAAAAGCTGACGGTTATTCCAAAGCCAAAATAAAGATCCCAATAGCTTCGCGATACATTAATAACTGCAAAATGATCGAATCTCATTGCCTCGATCACGGCCAGATCCGCCGGGGCTTCGCCGGGTGTCCAGGGCATTCCGGCAGTGTGGCCCGCGAGAAAAAGGAAAGTTATGACTGCGGCGATGCGTAGCAGGGTCGATGTTTTCATTTCAACACTCCAATTGGTTGACTGCGTCTGAATATTATCAGCTCGTATGATCCATGATTATCCGCCAGCCCTCTTTGAATTTGCGGAACGTGAGCGTAAATTTGCCGTGTGGATTATCTTTGTCACGGGCCAGCGACCAACTGCCGAGCACGACCGCGGCGTCTTTGCCAAGTGTGGTAAATTCGAGATCGGAAAAGGTAAGGATGCCCATTTTAGCACGCGAATCGTAACTCTTTTTATAACGGTCAAGCGTCGGCTGCCAACCGCGCGTCACATCTGTGCCGGAGACGAACGTTAGCTTTTCTGACTTCCAATACCCCGACATAAAGCCCTCGATATCGCCTTTGTTCCACGCGACCGCTTGGTCGTCCATCACCTTGCGGATCGCTGCCGAGGTCTTGTCAGACTGTGCGAATGAAGTGACTGAAACCATAAGGAGAAACAGAAAAGGTAGGATTGCATTTTTCATATATTTCTTTAGGCCATCTCAAGTTTCGGGCTGCCGGGTCGGAAAAATAGATTTGTCCACACAAACGAAAACACCGAAACGACTATGAGAGCTATCAGCAAACCAGACGGCTGATAGAGTTGGTTAAATGCAACGACGGCATAAAAGGTCGCGATTATTCTCAGATTCTCCGAGATCCAGAGCCAGCTCTTCGCTTCGAGGATACCGCTCCAATTTACGACGTGCCACCACAGCAGACCGGCTCCGAGAACGCGTTGCGGCGTGTTCCAGCCCACGAGATTTGAGATGACGCCGAGCATCAGAAATACGCCCACCACGAGCTGCACGACCATATAAAAATATGCGTGGTCAAACATCGCAGTTCGGAATTTCACCTGCGTTTCGGTCGTTATCTCGATCATCTGCTTTTCAGGTAAGCCGCGGGGCCGCCAACCGGCGGGCATAAACCACACACGCAATTTGTCCCACCAAAACGGAGCCGCGACCGCATATCGCCACAGCACGATAAAGTAATGAAAGTTAATGCGGATCGGGTTCCAGGTTTGCGGATGGTCGTAGATGCCGTAAACGACCTTTTCCTTTTCCTCAGCAAACGAGCCGAACATCTTGTCCCAGATGATCAGAAATTCGCCGAAATTTTTGTCGAGATACGGAAAATTGACCCCGTGGTGCACTCGGTGATGAGACGGTGTTGTGAAATATTTCTCAACCCAGCCGAGCTTGCCGATAAATTCTGTGTGATGCAAGAACGCGATGAACAAATGAATTCCTGCCATCATATAGATATGTAGCGGCTGAAACCCGATGATCGTCAGCGGAAAAAAGAATAGAAAAGAGCAAAACCGCTGCATCACGCTCGCACGCAGCGCGACCATAAAATTCATCTCTTCGGCGGAGTGGTGCGGCGAATGTGCCGCCCACATTATGTTTATCGCGTGTCCCCAGCGATGCACCCAATAGAAAATAAAATCAACGCCGAGCAGCAGCAAAATGAATGACCACCAGTTAAGCTCGATCGTCCAGATGCGATAGTTTTCCCACAGATAGCCATACACGACATAAACTCCCGCCGCGACGAGCACATTCACAGTCTGATTGCCGAGAGCGGTACCGAAATTGGCGATCGCCTCGGGAAAAGACATATAGTCGCGCTTGTAGATAAAGCACAGAGCGACCTCGATCAGCACAAAAAACAGTGCGATCGGCGTCAGGTATGTGTAGATATTGGTGTCCTGCATAAAGTGTTAGGACAAAGATCGAGCATAGGAAGTAAAACAGCTGACAGCTATCGTTTAATAGCTGTCAACTGTTTTTCAAAGCAGTTGTTAGTTTTTTTGGGCCTTAGCCGCATCATAAGCGGCCTGAGCAGCGACTTGCTCTTTCTGCTTGTCTGTCAGGGCGATGCCTGCTTTTTCAAGCACAGCGGCGTTTATCCCGCCCGTCACTTTTAAGGTGTTTGCTTCCTGATATTTCTTTACCGCGTCTTTTAGGGCATCGCTACGATCGCCATTTGCTTCGCCGGTAAACATCTTGCCCGCGATCAGCACCTTTTGCAGAGCCGTGATCTGGTCTTTATTCGCCGTAAATGGAGCCGGACGTTTCGGCCCGTCGGTCGTCGTAGCAGTCGTAGTTTTCGGCGGCTTGGTGTCTTTTGACGGCTTGGTCGATGCTATACCTTTCTGACTATCAGTAAGAGCGATGCCCATCTTGTCGAGCGTAGAACGATCAAATTTGCCATTTTCGTCGAGCCCATTGGCCTTTTGATAAGCCTTGATAGCAGTTCGCGATTCGCCATATACGCCCGTGGCTTCGCCAGTCCAGAGTTTTTCCTTGATCAATAACGTCTGGCCTTGCTTGATCTGATCTTTGGTCGGGCGAAATGTTGCGGGCTTTGTGGATGTGGCTTTTGTTGCCGCAGGGGTTGGCGTAGGTGCCTGAGCCACAGCGAATATACTAAAAACAAACAGTGCGGACAGTAGCATTAATATTTTTCTAATCATATTCATTCTCCGGGAAATTTAATTTGCCATCGTCGAGCCGGAACAACAAAAAACTCAGTTTCAGACTCATTTTAAACTCTTTAATTATTTGGTTAACCTGTGAAGTATTAACCGATTTTTAGTTCATGTCAAGAGCTCATTTGATAGCAGTGGTCGTGGCTGGAACAAGTCTAAAACCAAAACATTTATTAACTCAGAACCGGCAAGCTGTAATTGTGTAAAACTGCGATTTTGCGCTTGCTGAATGAATATTCATTCAGTTATAATTCTCGCTAAATTGAGTCTTGAAAATAAACAGATTATGAACATTTTAAAAGCCGCCGTTTTAGGTGCGGGAACAATGGGAGCGGGCATCGCCGCACATCTATCGAACGCCGGTATTCCGACGCTGCTGCTCGACATCGCGCCAAATGAATTGACTGAGGCCGAAGCGGCTAAGGGCCTGACGCTTGAGTCGCCGCAGGTGCGAAACCGCATCGTCAACGGTTTGTTCGACGCCGCGAAAAAGCTCAAGCCCGCACCGTTCATGCTCGCACATAACGCCAATCTTATTACGACCGGCAATTTCACCGACGACATTGTCAAGCTCAAGGATTGCGACCTCGTGATCGAGGCCGTCGTCGAAAATCTGGAGATCAAGCACAAGCTTTTTGCCGAGGTAGAAAAGAACCGCAAAGCGGGAGCAGTGATCGCTTCGAATACGAGCGGCATCCCGATTGACTCGATCGCTGAGCCGTTTTCCGATGATTTCAAGGCGCATTTTATCGGCATCCATTTCTTTAATCCGCCGCGTTATATGAAGCTCGTCGAGATCATCCCGGGCTCGAAAACCAGCGGCGAGGTGGCGTGTTGGATTTCCGGATTTCTCGACCAGCGGCTTGGCAAAGGCGTTGTTCCGGCAAAGGATCGCCCAAATTTTATCGCGAACCGCATCGGCGTTTTTGGCATGATGGCGACGATCCACGAGATGATAGCGATGGGTTTCACGCCGACCGAGGTCGATCAGATGACCGGCAAAGCAATCGGCCACGCCTCGTCGGCGACGTTTCGCACCAGCGACCTTGTGGGTCTCGACGTGACCGCTCACGTGACGAGCAATCTCTATCCCGCCGTGCCTGACGACGAAGACCGGGACGTTTTTGTCATACCGGAATTGATCCAAACCTTGCTCGATAAAAAAATGCTCGGTGACAAAACGCAAGGCGGATTTTTCAAAAAATCTAAGGACGCTGAGGGCAAACGCGTCATTCTCGAACTCGATCTTGCCACATTTGAATACAAGCCGCAGACAAAAACAAAATTCCCGTCGCTCGACGCCGCAAAGGGCATCGAAGATCTGCCGAAACGCTTGAAAGCTCTCGTCTGGGGCGAAGACCGAGTCGGCGAATTTCTCTGGAAAACGATGTCGCGGACATTCAAATACTCCGCAAATCGTATCCCCGAAATTGCCGACACCATCGTCGAGATCGACAACGCTATCAAGTGGGGTTTTGGTTGGTCGATCGGCGTTTTCGAGAGTTGGGACGCCGTCGGCGTCGCCGAATCGGTAGAGCGTATGAAAGCGGAGGGCCAAGCAATTCCGGCGAGCGTTGAGAAAATGCTTGCGTCCGGTGCAACCAGTTTTCATAAGAACGAAGGCGGCAATCATTCGTTTTACGACCTCGTCGCGGGCGAATACAAACCGATGCCCGACCGTCCCGGCGTTCTAATTCTCAAAGACATCAAGGAACGCACCGGCGTTATCAAATCCAATCCCGGAGCCTCGCTCATCGACATCGGCGGCGGCGTGGCTTGTCTCGAATTTCACTCTAAGATGAACTCCATCGGCGGCGACACCGTTTCGATGATGAACTTCGCAATTGACGAGACGGAGAAAAATTTCAAAGGCCTCGTCGTCGGTAACCAAGGCGGTAATTTCTCCGCCGGTGCCAACATCATGATGCTCCTGCTCGCCGCTCAAGAGGAAGAGTGGGACGACATCAATATGATGGTTCGTGCTCTGCAAAATGCTGTGATGCGACTGCGATATTCGGCAAAACCCGTCGTCACGGCACCTTATGGGCTGACGCTTGGCGGCGGCTGCGAGATCGCAATGCACGGCGATAAGGTGCGTGCCGCGGGCGAGACGTATATGGGCCAGGTCGAGGTCGGCGTCGGCCTGATCCCGGCCGGATGTGGCACCAAGGAAATGACGATGCGTGCGATGGACGCGGCTGCAAAAGCGCCTGACGCGGATCCGCTGGCATTCCTTAAAGCAACATTTGAAACGCTTGGCATGGGCAAGGTTGCGACCTCTGCTCAAGAAGGACGTGCTTTCGGATTCCTTCGTGATTCAGACGCGATCTCGATGAACGGCGACCGCCTGATCCAGGATGCCAAGCAAGAGGTCCTGAACATGGACGCTGCGGGCTACGTTCAGCCTGTCGAGCGAACCGACATCACCGTACTCGGTGAGCCTCTTGAGGCGGCATTAAAACTCGCTCTGCACATGATGAAACAGGGCGGATTTATCTCCGACCACGACCAGTTCATCGGCGAAAAGCTCGCTCACGTGATGGCAGGCGGCACGATCAATCACAAAACGCAGGTCTCTGAGCGTTACCTGCTAGACCTCGAACGCGAAGCTTTTGTCTCGCTCTGCGGCACGCGAAAAACGCAGGAGCGTATCGCGGCTATGTTGAAAACCGGTAAGCCACTCCGCAACTAGAACGCCATGAAACGCTGCGCCTGGGCCAGTAACGAATTGAATATCCCGTATCACGACTCCGAATGGGGCGTGCCGGTGCATGATGACCGTCTGTTCTTTGAATTTTTGGTACTTGAGGGAGCACAGGCGGGGCTGAGTTGGGACACTGTATTGAAAAAACGCGATGCGTATCGCGCCGCTTTCGATAATTTTGATCCGGTAAAGGTCGCGAAATACTCGGACGCAAAATGTGCAAAATTGATGCTCAACGAAGGCATCATCCGCAACCGTTTGAAGATCGCCTCGGCGGTTCGTAATGCAAAAGCTTTTCTCGCGGTGCAGAAAGAATTCGGCTCGTTCGACACATATATCTGGGGCTTCGTTGGCGGCAAGCCGATAGTTAATAAACTAAAAGGCCGCGGTGATATTCAGGCAACGACTGATAACTCGGACGCGATGTCAAAGGACCTGAAAAAACGAGGGTTTAATTTTGTCGGCTCGACCATCATGTATGCATTCATGCAGGCGACCGGAATGGTGAACGATCACCTGACAAGCTGTTTCAGGTACAAAGAGGTTTAGGAAGTATTGACAATTGGTGCAACAGTGTGCAATACTTGAAACGCAAAAAGTGGCTAATAGAGCCTGATATCGTATCTGTATTACAAAGTATGTAATTGCTTGAAAAAATGTTGGGACACCTAGTGTAAACCTAGTTAAATCAATAATTTAGACTGTCCCACAGAGTTGGGAGAATTTTGGGACAGTGGGACAGTAACCGTGGATTATCCGATAACATCGGCAGTCAGGTTTTTGAGGGAGAAAAAGGTCGCGTTTAAGCCGCAACTTTACGACTATGTCGAAAAAGGCGGGACAGCAGAGTCGGCAAAGCAGTTAGGCGTGGACGAACACGCGGTCGTTAAGACCTTGATCTTTGAATTGAACGAGAAAACGCCGCTTATCGTGCTAATGCACGGCGACCGACAGGTTTCAACCAAAAATCTGGCGCGGCACATCGGCGTCAAATCGGTCGAGCCCGCGACAAATGAGCGTGCATCGAAACACACCGGCTATCTCGTCGGAGGCACATCGCCATTCGGTACACGAACGGCAATGCCCGTTTATGTCGAGGAGACGATATTCGCTCTCGACGCGATCTATATCAACGGCGGCAAACGCGGGTTTTTGATTGAGATCGATCCGGCGGTTTTGAAACAAGTTTTGAAGGTCGAAGAGGTTGAAGTTGGAATTGAAAACTAAGATTTAGCCACGAATAAACACGAATTACACGAATGGATTTATTCGTGACATTCGTGTTTATTCGTGGCAAAACAAAATTATGAAAGAAGCAGTAATAGTATCGGCCGTGCGAACGGCTGTGGGTAAGGCACCGAAGGGTACTTTGAGGAACACGCGTTCGGATGAATTGGGAGCGACAGCGATCAAGGAGGCTGTGGCTCGGGCGGGTGTTAATGCATCGTTGATCGACGATGTCATCATGGGCTGTGCATTTCCTGAGGCTGAGCAGGGGATGAACG
>JBKJRA010000067.1:0-5537 GCA_046594975.1 Pyrinomonadaceae bacterium
CTCGCGCCGTGCTCTGAAGCAGTTGCGCAGTGCTCTGATGCAGTTGAGCAGTGCTCTGAAGCGGTTGCGCAGTGCTCTGAAGCGGTTGCGCAGTGCTCTGATGCAATCGCGCCGTGCTGTGAAGCAATCGCGCAGCACTCGGTGGCCGTGCGCCGTATCAAATAACTATAAAATACCGAGCTTTTGCAGATCCGCTACCGGTTCGTCGAATGAACATGAGCCGAATGACTGAATGCCACGGGCACGGAGTTGCTCGATCTGGTGGACGGTTAGCGTGTGATCTTCGCGCCATGCCGCCGATTGGTCGGTGAAGCGAAAGACCTCCTCGAATTCCTCTTCCATTACGTCTTCGAGCAGTGACGGGCGATAGCCTTCGAGAGCGAAACCGCTCATTAGAAACAGATTTAGAAAACCGTGCATCGTGCCGCTTGGCGAGTCTTCGGCGTAGGTCAGCGGGCGGAAACAGCGGATCGGGTGATGCAGTCCGGCGGTCGCTTTGAACGGCACATTTGCCGCGAGGCACGCACGGACAAAGCGGATAATATCGCTCGTTTTTGGAAAAGCATCGGGCGTGATGCCGCCGGTGCGGATCTTGGCACGCTGCTTTTTTTCTGAAAGTGTTGCGACGAGATCGGGGTAATTGTCGTTCATCGCGATCTCAAAATAGGCGTTAACGTCTGTGGGCAAGGAATTGACAGTGTTCTCGATCTTGGAAACCGTAGCGGCTTTGACTTCCAAAGAATCACAAATGACGCCGCCCGCGTGCTTGCTGTTGAACAGCTTTACGTGCCTGATAGTCTCGATGATGTCTTCGCCGGCGACGACGCTCACACGCCACGGATCACCCGCGTCACGCGAGATAAAATCCTCCGCACTCTCGAAAAACTCATCGAGGCGAGCCGCCGTCACGACAAAACGTCCAAGCATCCAGTTATAATTACTGTTGCGGTAGGTGGCGTAATTTATCACCGCCTCCGGCATCGAAAGGCCCGCGGGCGGAAAGAGCCCGGCGTAGTCGATCGCCCCGGCGAGCAGCGTCCGCACGGATCTCATTACATTTGTGGCAGCGGCTTGTGTGTCCATTTGCAAAATCTGATGATAAAAGATTTCAACGCAGGGACGCAAAGGAGCAAAGCCGCAAAGCATCTATTATTTTGTGTCTTTGCATCTTGGCGACTTTGCGTTAAAAGTCTTTCGTGCGCTTGCGCCGGACTAAAAAGTTGGAGTATCTTGATTTAATCTCAGAGTTTGAAACGGAAAATTAATGCGCGTTTTAGGAATCGATCCCGGCAGTGAAACGCTCGGTTGGGGCCTGGTTGACGGGAGCGGCACGAAATACGAGATCGTCGCTTTCGGCACGGTCAAATCGAGCCCGAAGCAAGCATTTTCGCAACGCCTCCTCAATATTTATAACGGCGTTTCCGAGGTGATGGCAGAGCATTCGCCGGATGTGCTATCGGTCGAGGATACGTTTTACGCTGTGAATGTCGGCGTAGCTCTAAAGCTGGGGCAGGTTCGCGGGCTGATGCTATTGCTCGCCGAACAGCGTGGGCTCGACATTGCCGAATACGCCCCGAGATTGATAAAACAAACTGTCGTCGGTTACGGTAACGCCGATAAAAATCAGGTCGGGCAGATGGTAAAGATATTGCTCAAACTGAAAGCGGTGCCGACGCCGCACGATGCGGCTGACGCTCTGGCAATAGCAATTTGCCATTTTCACCACGCCGGGATGCAGGCGCGGATAAAACAGGCGGACGCTAAACGCCGCTAATTCAAAGTGTTTACGGAAGACTGTATGAAAATTCACTCCTCAATTTTCTTGTTTATAGTACTAATCGGAGCGACGAATATCTATGCACAAAAACGCACGAGCCTTGCTCCGACGAAACCAAAAATTCCAGCTACAAAAAAATCCGGCGAGATCGGCCAGACTGCAATAGTGATCGATGAAACCTTGTCGGTGCTTCGCAAAGAACCGAGCTTGTTTTCAGAATCAGTGCACCGAATGCAGCGCGGACGAAAAGTTCAAATACTTGGCGTTGCTGAGGCCGACGGCGTGAAGTTTTACAAAGTAACGGCACCGCCGACAAATTTTGGCTGGGTGCAGGCCGATGCAGTTTTTGGCAAGTTTCGCACCACGGACGAAGAACGTTTTGTACGTCTTGTGCAGGCATCTAATGGTTTCGACCAGATTGAGATCGCGACTCTGTTTTTTGAGACCTACCCAAATTCGACTTTCCGTCCGACGATCCTGCTGCTTTTCGGCGACCTTTGTGAAGAGACCGCCGCAACGCTCACAAAAAGCGCAAATAGCCGCCTCAGCCGCAAAGAAATGGCCGCGTCAGCCGCCCCGCTCCATAGCTATTATCTAAATTTCGTGAGTTTGGACAGATACCGAAAACTGGGCATTTTATTTCTGTTTAATTCAACGGCAAAACAGTTTCATTACGACGGTGCGAGTTGGAAAGAGATCGTCGCAAAATCCCCTGGTTCGCCGGAATCAGTTGAGGCTCAAAAGCGGCTTGATTCCTTAAAACTCAAAATGGAAAAACTACCTGCCAAGTAAATATCTCTGTGTGTTCACGCGTGAACACCATGAACACCATGAACGCCGTGAACGCCGTGACGCCGTGAACGCCGTGAACATCCATTCACTTGTTTTCCATACTCCGGGCGATCTCAGCAGCGACGCGGGCGTTGTTTTCTAAAAGGGCTATATTGGCCGCAAGTGTTTTGCCGCCGCTACGAGCAGACATCTGGGACAATAGAAATGGTGTTATGAGCTTACCGCTGATATTTTCAGCATCGGCCTGGACGAGAGCATCGGCAAGGATCGATTCAAGATGGTCACGGGAAATTTCAAATTCTGCGGGAACCGGAACCGTCACAAGGAGCGAGCTTTTCAATCCCAATGCATCGCGAGCGGCGGCGATCTTTGCGACTTCCCCGCCGGTCTCAACTCTCTCATCAACATCCAATCCACTCGAGCGTGAATAAAACGCAGGAAGCTTTTCACATTGCCAACCTAGGACGGTAACGCCGTGGGTTTCGAGCCATTCGCGTGTCGCCGGCAGGTCGAGAACGATCTTGGCACCTGAGCAGACGACCGTGATCGGCGTTTGGGCAAGCTCGGGCAGATCGGCCGAAATGTCGCTCGCAAACCCGCGATGCACCCCGCCGATACCGCCGGTTGCGAATACATTGATCCCCGCAAGATGTGCGATAAATGTGGTCGTAGCAACTGTCGTCGCGCAGTCCAGTTTATTAGCGACAGCAATCGCAAGGTCACGGCGTGAGATCTTTCGGATGTCGTTGCGTGTCGCAAGTTGCTCGATCTGTCCTTGATCCAGGCCAACGCAAAACTCACCCCCAAAAACCGCTATCGTCGCCGGAACCGCGCCATTCTCGCGAACGGCAGTCTCGCATTTCATCGCAGTTTCTAGATTTTCTGGATAAGGCAATCCGTGGGCGATAACCGTGGATTCGAGGGCGACAATCGGCTTTTTGTCGCTCAAGGCATCTGACACTTCTCGATTAAAATTTATGTTCACAAAGCTTTAAACTTTTCCAAAATATAAATTGCCACTAGCTTTAGCTAGTAGATCATATTTCTGAATAAACTATGGGCTTTAGCCCAACCTCTCGTTGGGCTAAAGCCCTGTATTATTATTGTGCATTTATCCTCCACCTAAAGGTGGAGGCAATTCATAAGAGCTGAAAAGATCTCACTTCACCATGTGCCCGATGCGGTTGAGACGCGGGTGCGTGAGGCAGCCAAAGAAATCACCGTTTGAGGCTCCGCGGTCGCACGACCAATAGACAAACATCGCCCGCCCGATGATCAGCCCACGCGGGACAAAGCCCCAATAGCGGCTGTCCTCGCTATTGTCACGGCTGTCGCCCATAACGAAAAAGCTATTTTCCGGCACGATCATCGTCTTACCCGCGACGCCAAATTCATAACCCCGACGGGACAAATGCTGACCCGCTTTGATGGCATCGATGGTCTGTTTTGAGTAATAGACATTGTATTTGTCATCCGGTTTTTTTTCCTCAAATTCGGAGACCGTCAGTGCCGATTGGCTGTCAGGTGCGTCGCCGAGCACGCGATGCTCAGGCAAAAGCTGGTCGTTGATATAGACCTGATTGTCGCGAAACTCGATCTTTTCACCGGGCAAGCCGATCACGCGTTTCACATAATTGATCTGATACGGGATGATGCCGCGCGAGCTGTCGTTTTCGGGATGAAGTTTGTTACCTGGATATTTGAACACGATGATGTCGCCGCGTTCGATCTCACGCTGCGGCAAAAACGGCAAAGAGCCGCCGCCCGGAGTAAAGATAAACTTATTGACCAGCAGATAATCGCCGACGAGTATCGTGTTTTGCATCGAGCCCGTCGGCACGGTCACAGCCTGCAGGATAAATGTCATCCCGAAAATTGCCATCACCAAGGTCACGACAAACGATTCGAAATATTCGCGTGCTGTCGATTTTGGCGGGCCTGTTGGTTTTGGCAACTCAGCGGCCGGAGTCTCTTTGGTTTCGTCACTCATAGATAATTAAATAATACGTCAATTTTGCTTTACACGTTTCGAGCTATCTGCGTTTTGCGGCTTTAAAGTATTCAAAGCCTCGGAGGCGGCCATCATTTCAGCGGATTTTATCGAATTTCCGGTGCCCAACGACTTACCTGTCTGCCAAACGGCCTCTACGGAAAACGTCCGGTCGTGGGGCGGTCCGTCCGTTCGGACGACGCTGTATGTCGGCGCAGTCATCTTTTCGGATTGGAGTAATTCCTGCAAAAGCGTTTTGTAATCAATAGAATTTTTTGGCGTTGCCGTGCGGATCTCCTCGGCAAAAATACGCCCGAGGAAAACTCGTGCAGCAATGTAGCCCGCATCTAAAAACACGGCCGCGATCACCGCCTCAAGCGTATTCGCAAGCAACGCCTGTTTTTTGCGGCCGCCTGTTTTCTCCTCGCCGCGTCCGACCCGGACAAATTCGCCTAGATCGAGACGCTCAGCGATCCGTGCAAGGGTCGCGGTGCTTACGAGGTGATGCTTCATCAGCGTCAGGTCGCCCTCGCTGATGTGCGGATTGTTTTGGTAAAGTTTTTCAGCAATAACAAGGCCGAGCACCGAATCACCGACAAACTCCATCGATTCATTTTCGGCATCACGTATCTTTTCATCAGATAAACCCGGCAGATTTTCATAAGCCCAAGACCTGTGCGTGACGGCCCGCTGGAGCAGATCGCCATCGGTAAAGCGATGGCCGATGAGATTTTCGAGTTTAGCTAGTTTGGGTGTCATTCAGGCCTAATTTTAAGTAGATTGGCGGCAAAAAGAAAGTCGGACGCGGTTTTTACACCTCGCCCGACTAATTTTTAGATCATTCGTCGCGTTTTAGACGCTCTTTTTCGTTGTTACCGGTTTCTTTACAACAGCTTTCGGCTTTGCCGGGGTCTTGGTCGGTGCCGTTACCGGTGGTTTTGCCGGCGTTGTGACAGGCGGTTTGACAGTGTTCGTTCC
>JBKJRA010000178.1:0-8125 GCA_046594975.1 Pyrinomonadaceae bacterium
GCAGGGGCCTGGAAGCGGTCGCCTGCGAATGCTATAAGGTCGTCTCAAACGAATACGACCGCCTGCTCGGTGCATACGTCCCCAAAAACAGTAAGTCTCCCAGTAACCTATAAGGTCCAAACACCTTTCTCATTAAATTCTTTTTATCTTGTCATCCGTGCGGTAGCGTACGGAACGATCCTGATCCCACGCATTATCCTCTTAATTGCGAGTATGAACGCACGTATGTGTATTTAGCTCACATCCGACAAGGGGAAATTCGATGCCATTTGATTCCAATTCCACAAAGATACTTTCCAATAAAATACTTTCATCCCTATCCGAAAAGACCACGAAAAGCCTAAAAAACAAGCTCGTCACTTTCGACCTAAAATATGGCGAAAAGTTATACGAAACAGGCGATGTGATCGACCATGTCTTTTTTCCGGACACCGGTATGATATCGATACTCGCAACCCTCGGCGGCGAAACCATGCTCGAGGTCGGCATCGTCGGCTATGATGGCGTCGTCGGCCTCGCGACATTTCTTGGCTCACCCGTATCAAAGAATCGCGCCGTCGTCCAAGGCCAGGGCTTCGCCCAAAAGATGAAAACGGCGGATTTTCTCAAGGCGTGCACCAAGAGCCCCGAGCTGACAAAGCTGCTCCAGCATTATGCCCAGATATTAATGACACAAATTTCGCAGTCGGCCGTCTGCTATCGTTACCATAAGGTAGAACAGCGGTTAGCACGCTGGCTGCTGATATCCGCTGACTATATGCAGTCAGCCGAATTTCGCTTGACGCAGGATTTCCTCTCACATATGCTCGGCGTACGACGCGAGGGCGTAACCAACGCAGCCGGCCATCTGCAAAAGCAGGAAATGATTAGCTACAGCCGCGGTAATATATCGATCATCGACCGCAACGCCCTCGAAAAAGCGTCATGCCCGTGCTACGCGATCCTGAAACAAAATAACTGAAAGTGGAAAACGGAAAGTGGAAAATATAAGAGCAAATTTCTGATCTTAATTTTCCACTTTCCACTTTCCTTTTTCCATTTATTTCCCGTCTTTACGATAGAATCTTACCTATGAAGACTCTCGTCACAGGCGGCAGCGGATTTCTCGGCACACACGTCAGACAATTTTTCGACGCAGACGATTTTTCCAGACGTTCGGGATATGACATCTTGAACTTACAGGACGTTACCCGCGTGGCGGATTATGACCTCGTCATCCATCTCGCCGCTCATCTCGACAAATCATCAAACTCGTCCGGCCACGTTTTCCTGACAAATGTTGAGGGAACAGTCAATCTGCTGCGCGAAATGAAAGAAGGTGCTACGTTTGTATTCGCTTCGACCAAGGACGTTTATGGGCGGTTTGCAGACGGTTTCCAAGAGGTGCCCGAAACCTGCCAAACGCTGTACGCCGGACAATCCGCCCTCGAATGGTCAAAGCTTATCGCCGAGCGTTACGTCGAATATTACGCCGCCGCCCGAAACTTTCGCTCATGCATCTTGAGGCTCTCGACAGTTTACGCACCGAAAAGCGATGGCAATGTCTCTAATTTCATCGGACATTACGTTGACGCAATAAACATGGGTGAGCGGCTCGGATTGCCTGCGAAAGGCCTACCGGTACGTGATCTGCTACACGTCGAAGACTTTGCCAAGGCGTGTCTCGCTTTCAACGAATCGATCATCCGCCACGGCCTCTACAACCTCGGCGGCGGTATGCGAAACGCCGTTACACTTGGCGAACTGGTCAAAAAACTCGAAACATTATCAGGCCTTGAGGCCGTCATAGACGGCGGAGCGAATATCCCCGCTCCCGTCCCGATGAACTACATCACCGACCTTTCACTCGTTCAGCAAGAACTCGACTGGTCACCTAAAATCTCTCTAGACGGAGGCTTGGGAAGAATGTTTTAACGCAAAGACGCTGGTTCACCGAGATATTTCAAACAGGATAGACAAGATATAAAGGATGGCATAATTTAATTTCAGCTTATTTTATAGGTGCAAACATCCTGATTATCCTGTCCATCCTGTTAAATTTTTACTCTGCGTCTCTGCGGTAGATCTTCGATATGAAAATACTCGTTCGTGGAACAAATTGGATCGGTGACGCCGTCATGTCGGTTCCCGCTTTGCGTGAGCTGCGGCGGATATTTCCGGGCGATCAGATCACACTGCACACGCGTTCTTGGGCGGACGGTCTGTTTCGCGATGCCGATTTCATTGACGAACTGGTTACGTTCGACAAACACCGCTGGAAAATTAAAGATGTTTACGACAACTCGCAATTTCTGAAAGGCGATGGCTACGACCTGGCTGTGTTGCTGCCAAACTCGTTCGAATCGGCGATCACAGCGTTTCTGTCGCGTATCCCGCGCCGCATCGGCTATAACAAAGACCTTCGCGGGCTTTTATTGACCGATCCGGTCGCCGTACCGGAATGGAAAAGCCGTAATCACGAGGTCTTTTATTATCTGCATCTCATCGGCGAGGTCGAAAAACGTGTGCTCGGACGCGAGACGGTCTGGGAATCGGTTCCGAATATTACCCTAAATATCTCCGACGAACGCAGAACCGCTGCTCGCGATATATTATCCGCGGCCGGAGTCGATCTGGCAAAAAAGACCGTCGCTTTGGGAGTCGGATCGACCAATTCGCGTGCAAAACGCTGGCCCGCCGAGCGATATGCCCAGCTTGCCGATATGCTTCAGACCGAGATGGATGTTAATGTTATTTTGGTCGGTTCAAAAGATGAGTCTGATGTTGCAAAAAATGTTGCTGCTGCTTGCAAACAAGCTCCGATAGACCTAAGCGGCAAAACAGATCTCGGCGAAGCCGTTGCCATTTTGAGCGTCGTCGATCTGCTTATTGCAAACGATATGGGACTCGCACACGTCGCCCCTGCGGTCGGCACACAGACCATCGTAATATTCGGGCCAACAAATCCTGAAACGACGCGACCGTTTGCTAATAATTCACAGATCATCAGAAAAAGAGTCGAATGTGCTCCCTGTATGCTGCGTGATTGCCCGATAGATCACCGATGTATGACGCAAATATCGGTCGAAGAAGTATTTGTGGCAGTAAAAGAAAAACTAGCACCGCAGAGTCGTGAAGACGCAGAAATATTCGACAAGATGGACATGATCGACAGGATTATTTAATGTGATCTAAAAATATGAATATCCTATCCATCCTTTATATCCTGTAATAAATTTTCTCAATGAACACGCAATATGAGTAATAAACAGCCAGCGATATTCCTAGACCGCGACGGAACATTGATCGAAGAGGTCAATTTTCTCTCCCGCGTCGAAGACCTGCGACTGTTTCCCTTTACTGCTGAGGCTATCACGCTCTTAAAAGAAAGCGGTTATTTGATCATTGTAGTTACAAATCAGTCGGGCATCGGTCGTGAAATATACACCGAGGCAGATATGCACTCGATACACGATCAGATACAGATCGAGCTTGATAATGCCATTGATGCTTTCTACTTTTGCCCGCATCTGCCTGACTTTGGATGCAAATGCAGAAAACCCGGTCTGGGAATGATCGAATCTGCGTGTAAAGATTTTGATATAGACTTAACGAAGTCCTGGGTGATCGGCGATAAGGATCTTGATGTTAATTTGGGTCACAAAGCACGCCTGTCATCTGCTTTTGTTTTAACAGGTTACGGAATAGAACATCATGTAACACTTAAACATAATCCGAGCATAATCGCAGACGATCTGATCGACGCTGCTAAACAAATAATCAATAGGGATTGATCTAAATTCGTCCGAAATCATCTTCTAGTCGGACAATGTCGTCCTCGCCAAAATAATCACCTGTCTGAGTTTCGATAAAAACAAGTAGCTCACTATCGTGAGGATTCTCGACACGATGAGCTGTTTCGCAGGCAATATCAATGGCTTCGCCGGTATTGACTAGTTTTTCAACACCGTTTAATGTTACTTTAGCAGTGCCGCTGACGACGAACCAATGTTCGGCACGGCGGGAATGTTGCTGATAACTCAGCCGCTTTCCGGGCAACACTTCGATTCGCTTAACTTTATAATTATTGCCTTCGTCAAGGACAGTGAAACTGCCCCAAGGACGCACATCGTAAACCGGTGAATTGTTGTCAATTTTTTCCATATTGCTACTCGGCGAATATGATCAGTTTAGACGAAAAGGACTCCATAGCCAATTCCACCCAGATGCAAAGGATCCAGACGCTTATAATCGGGCGGCTGATGATCATCTTTCTGTTACTCGTAACAAGCTGGGTCTGGAACAGCGGAACGCTCCGGCTTTCGTTCGAAAATTTCCCCCAAGGGCTGTTTCTGGTCTTTCTAATATCCGTCGGACTGACGATCGTCTATTTCTTTCTGCTGCGACTGAGTAAGAATTTTGCGTTGCAGATCCGATCTCAGTTTTTTCTCGATTCTCTGCTAATAACGTGGCTCATCTGGCGAACGGGAGATCTCTCGTCGCCGTACATAACTTTATATATAGTAATGATCAGCGTCGCGAGCTTTTTCACTAAGCCGTTATCAACGCTGCTTATCGCTGCTGTCTGTGCATTTTTACTGGTCACACTCGCTCTATTAACCGGAGCCGGAGTAATTGACACATTCGGCCCTGTACAGGTTGCAAGCAAAGCCGTACAGATCGTCAGCTTTCACGTGGTGGCCTTGCTAGTTGTAGGCCTGCTTGCATCAAGGCTGTCTGACCGTCGTTCGTCTGGCGAAGAGTTAGAGGAAACTACAAAGACGCTCGCGAGTCTGCGGGCTCTGCATGAACGCATCGTCGAATCTATCCGCTCGGGCCTGGTAACCACCGACCTCGAAGGTACTATCTATACCTTTAATGCAGCAGCGACCGAAATAACAGGCTATCGACTAGACGAAGTGCAGGGAAAATCGATCAATGCCCTTTTCGGCGACATACGCGAACAGATAGATCTGTCGCTTGGGGCTGCCGGCGACGGCGATCAATTGCCGCGTTTTGAGGTCGATCTTGCGACGCCCGACGGGTTTGCTGTGCGAATAGGTTTCAGTGTTTCGCTGCTTTTTTCCGAAACAAACGAAGCTACCGGCCTTATAATCACTTTCCAAGACCTGACAGAGATCCGCTCAATGGAGGAAAGTGTCCGTCGAAAAGATCGCCTCGCAGCCGTCGGACGCGTTGCAGCGGGACTTGCACATGAAATACGCAATCCGTTGGGAGCGATGCGCGGAGCGATACAGGTCCTTGAGTCAAAAATGCCGCCGGAATCGGCTCAGGCTAGCCTGATGGATATTATCCTTAAGGAATCGGACCGGCTAAATAGCATCATCACCAACTTTCTAGGGTATGCTCGTCCGGCGGCCGTTGATTTTGCCGAAACCAACGTCACTGAAACGATCCAAGACACACTCACGCTGTTACGTCACAGCCCCGATGTCCGCGAAGACCATATTCTAAATGATAACCTTGGCGATGAACCGATCACGCTTTCTGCGGACGCTGCACAACTAAAACAAATATTCTGGAACCTTGCTCGCAATGCCATTCAGGCAATGCCAACCGGCGGCGAGCTTCGCGTAGGGCTTGAAACAATCCCTAACAACCGCATTCGCATCGTTTTCGAAGATACCGG
Organism: Pyrinomonadaceae bacterium; assembly: GCA_046594975.1. Taxonomy (GTDB): domain Bacteria; phylum Acidobacteriota; class Blastocatellia; order Pyrinomonadales; family Pyrinomonadaceae; genus OLB17. Next base: position 5,630 of record JBKJRA010000178.1, read on the forward strand.
CCAAGGAATGTCACAAGAGCAGGTCGAACAGTTATTCGAGCCTTTTTCCAATTCGACATCCGGAGGCACGGGTCTCGGTCTCTCGATCGTATATCAGATAGTCAAGGACCATAATGGGGCGATCAACGTCCGCAGCACCGAGGGCAAAGGCACTACTATCACTGTCGAGCTGCCACGAGAGGCACGCCGCGTGACCGAAAAAGCTGACGGCCAGGCACGGCCGCCAAAATTAGCGGAATTTTTGAACGTAGCTAATAAGGAATCAGAAAAGACTCCTTGAATTGCCGTATTCAATTTTGTGACAATATAAAAGGATTTACTCAAGTATCCATACAAAGACAATTCGGCGTTTCTAATGGCAAACATCTTAATCGTTGACGACGAACAGAGTTACAGACAGCTTTTGAGCCTTGTTTTCGAAGAACAGGGCAACACTATCCGTACGGCGATGAACGGCCGTCAGGCTCTCGAAGCTATTCAGGCAGAACCTGCCGACATAATTATCTCCGACGTTAAAATGCCGGATATGGACGGCATCGAGATGCTGCGGGCGGTTCGCGAGACGCTACCGGATCTCGGCGTGATCTTAATGACAGCGTTTGCGTCGGTCGAAACTGCACGCGAGGCGTTCAAACTCGGCGCCGATGATTTCATTCAAAAGCCCTTTGATGTCGAAGAATTAAAGCTGATCGTCCGTAAAACCCTCGAAAAGCAGGAGCTTGTAAATGAAAACCGCGCTTTCAAACGTGCACAACGTGAACGGGGCAGCGTAAAGAACATCATCGGCACCTCCACTAAGATGCAGGCCATCTTTCAAATGATCGAAACGGTTGCCGAGGTCCAATCAACCATATTACTTACGGGCGAGAGCGGAACTGGTAAGGAGCTTGTCGCTCGTGCCATCCACGATCTCAGTCCACGTGCAGAAAAGCCATTTATTTCAATTAACTGCGGTGCTTTTACCGAAACATTGCTCGAATCTGAGCTATTCGGCTATATAAAAGGTGCCTTTACCGGAGCCAATACTAATCGCAAAGGCCTGTTCGAAGCTGCACATGGTGGAACAATCTTCCTGGATGAAATAGGCGAAATGACTCCGGCGATGCAGGTCAAGCTGCTGCGTGTACTTCAAGAGCGGCGTGTCCGCCCAGTCGGTGCCCACGAGGAAATGGCGATCGACGCCCGCGTGATTGCCGCGACTAACCGCGACCTAAAGCGAATGAGCGAAGAAGGCACATTTCGCGAAGATCTGTTTTATCGTATATCCGTTATCCCGATCGATCTGCCGCCGCTGCGTGAAAAGCCTGAGGACATTCCCCAATTGATCGAGCATTTCATGAAGAAATTCTGTGCCCAGACCGGCAAAGACCTTACGATCTCGCCCAAAGCCACACAATTGCTTGAAAATTATGCATGGCACGGAAATGTTCGCGAGTTAGAGCATACTATTGAGCGTGCGGTTGCTCTTGAGCGTTCCGCCGAGATCCAGCCGGAACAATTGTCGGATCACATTACTAATTACAATCCGCAACGCATCAACGCTGAGTTTGATCTGCCGGAATCAGGGATTAATCTCACAACCCACTTAGAAAATCTTGAAAAGACTTATGTTGTCGAGGCTTTGCGGACAACCGCTGGAAACCAAACAAAAGCCGCCGAATTACTGCAAATGCCCGTTCGTTCATTACGACATCTGCTTGATAAACACAATATACGCTCGCTTTCCGCTCAAATGCGGAGCTCAGATTAACAGCTATAATGTAAAGGAATGATTATGAAGCATCGAGAATCAGGATTTTCCCTTATTGAGTTACTTATCGTCATTGTAATTATCGGAATACTTGCCGCACTTTCTGTCCAAGGCTTACTTGCATCCCGAAGAAGTGCGAATGAAGGATCCACTGTGTCGTCTATGCGCCTTCTGCACGGTGCGCAGATGACATACTCATCTAGTTTCGGCACTGGCGAGTTCGCCGGAACTGTCGGAGCAGGAACCAATGCCGGTCTAACCATATTGCGAGGGTATGAGCTTATTGACCCTGTTCTCGGTGGTGGTAATAAGAGCGGCTACAATTACGTCGGCGGTCGCCAGCCTGCTACCCCAACCGAACCCTCACAGTTTTACTTTTCAGCCATTCCTATATCAGCCGATTCCTTGACCGGCACCGGAAATCACCGTTTCGGTGTTGCTACAGATGGCGTTTTACGAACAGATACGGTTCTAACGACTCATTACCCTGATATAGCTTCTATCAATTCCGCACCTGCGCTGGGCAATTAGTCTTATTGCCACCCATACTCTCCTACTAATGACATTTTTTGTCATCAACTAGTTACAAAAAACTGTTATTCAGGGTGCTTTTTTAACTAAGATAGAAACTAATACCTGATCCAAACCGCACCACACACTCTTTATTTTCAATAGCTTACAGCCAAAAGTAAGCCATTTGGCACGAATGGCACGGCACTTGATATAGAAGCAGTGGCCTGGGAAAG
>JBKJRA010000205.1:0-2789 GCA_046594975.1 Pyrinomonadaceae bacterium
TTTCGGATGAACTGTCGAACAAGATCAGGAAGATGGCTGTGACCGCATTTAAGGCGATCGACGGTTCGGGACTCGCCCGCGTCGATTTCTTTTTACGCAGTGACAATGGGGCTTTGCTGGTCAATGAGATCAATACAATGCCGGGGCTAACGGAGGTGTCTGGATTTCCCAAAATGTGGGAGGGTTCCGGTAAACAGTTTGATGAGGTCATTCACCAGTTGATCCGCCTCGCGATCGAACGCCACGCGGATAAAAGAAAAAATAGAACGCAACATTCTGACTGATACTCATAACCACGGCATCGTCCGGGTCACTTGCTTAACGTGGGGTTTGAGATTTCTAAGCATCTAAGGAGTATTTACTATGCGAATACAATCTGTTTTTGTCGGACTTGTCCTTTTTCTCTTTGTTGCCGCTACGTCTCACGCTGCCCCCGAGGGCAAGAAATTCTGCACAAATAGCACTGCCGAATTATCCGTTCGGCCGGCCTTCGTATCAGCTATGGTCATTGTTTATGGTGATAAGCCGGAAATGCTCACGTGTGAAAGACTCAAAAAATGGGCGGCGTTCATAGGTTCCTCGTGGCTAAGTGACGGTCTCAAATTCTCTGAGGCTGTAGATTGGGTTAAGCAAATTCTGGAGAAGGAAGCCAATGGTGCTGCCGCCGGCGTGATTGCTAATGCCTATCTCGAGGTTTACGGCCCCCAGTTGGCTAACGGCTTAATTGGGGCGGGGCCTCTCGAAAAGTGGAGATACAAGATCATGGCGGGAGCCGCCTGGTATATTACGATCGTAACCGCCGAGAAAAAGAGTCTGAATTCAAACAAGGCAGAGCGCACATCCATGGTCTATCGCGCCTACTGGGAGACTTTTGGTCGCGCAGCGACTGCCGATGAGCTTGATTACTGGATGCCACGCAACGAGCACTATAGTCTGCTTGCGTCAGCCAACCGGGCGTGGCTCTATTCGCCCAGCGGTGGAAAAGATCTTACGGAGACTGTCGCAAGGGCGATCGCCAAGAAAACGGGTAAAGCTCCGGCTGCCGCTGAAATCAAGTCAGCGATCACCATGTTCATTCCCACTAAGAAAATCTATTCCGAAATGATCAAGTAACTCATAGGCTAGGGTTTCAGATCCCTCAGCCAAGATTGAGCGACGCGCGATCGTTGAGAACTCAAAATGATCTTCGGTTGAGCAGCTAACGGATAGCGTTAGGACTTTTGGGGGCGTTGTAGCCCTTGCGGGTGCGGATAGTTAGGTTTGGGCGGGAAATGCGTAGCTCTAATGCTCGCCATTTACCGTCCTTTTTTGTGCTTTTTGGTTCGTAGGTGAGAGTATATTGACCGCCGAGTTCTTCGACAATGCGTCTGAAAGCGTCGCGTGCTCCGGCTCCTGCGGGGGTTGTGACAAATGTTCCGCCAGACTTAGATGCGTAGTTTTTTAACGCTCCCTGACCTGCGGCACGATCCTGCGGCTTCATTTCCGATGAAGACATATCGACGGTGTAGATCGTCGCGTTGACGGACATGGCGGCTTTGAGAGCTTTGTCTTCCGAGTGTTTGCTCATTGTGTCCGCACCGTCAGACAGGACGATGATCACACGGCGTTTTTCGGCGCGTTTGGAGAGAACCTCAGAGGCTTTGAAGATAGCGTCATTGAGAACGGTCATGCCGTTTGCTTTGAGGTCAAAGATCTGTTCACGAAGATCACGTGTGTTGGAAAAATCCTGGACAAGCTCAACTTTAGAATCAAAGTTATATATCGCTGCATAATCATCCACGCGAAGCCCGCCTAGAAACTGTATCGCCGCTGACCGTGCAAGCGACACACGCTCCTCCATACTGCCGGAAGTATCCAGTAATATCACCGCCGCGAATGGTGTTTCTTCGGCTTGAAATGATGTGATCTCTTGCTCGAGGCCGTCTTCGAAGACGTGAAAAAGTTTGGGGTTGATGCCGGCGACGGCTTTGCCTGACGCGTCAGTGACCGCAGCGTTCATCACAACGATCGACGAATCGACGCTGATGATGTCGTCATCCTTCTGCGCTAACAATTGAATTGAAATGAGTAAGAGAAGTGCGAGTGGGATGAGTAATCTCAGCGATCGGGTCATAAAAACAAATTGACTAATGCACAAATCGGAGAATACGAGCGAGTTTGAGAACGGCGTTTGAACTAACGATAGCCGCTGCTGAGATAGTAAAACGAGTAGATTTTTTTAATTCATCATAAAGCGTATCAGCACGGGATCTTAACAACACAAGTGCCTCGCCCAATGGTGTGTTTCCTGTCCTAATGTCTGCGGGTTCTGTTTGATCATCGTCGTCAGCACCGCCAAGTTCGTCGCGTACTTTCTTGACGATCTTTTCAACACGAGCGAGTTTGGTGAGGTCTTCGGTGGATAGTTTACCGTTCGAATCAAAGTCTTTTTGGACATCAACAGTAAGTTTTACGGCCTCTTCGCCTCGCTCGATCATTTCTTGATGATCTTTCTTGTCCTGCTCAATACGCATCTTTTCGAGCGATTCTTTTATGTTCTTAGGACGATCGTCATCGTCATCGTCTGTCGAGGCTGGTGATAGTTTTAGGGGTTTATTGTCGGCGGATGTCTGTGCAGCAGTTATACCGCAAAACATTGCGAGTGCAATGATAAGTAGAAATAGTCGAATTGGCAATGACATTGCTATACGTTAGAGCCTGTAAATATCTAGTGATCCGTGTCCTGCGCAGGGTCGGGCGAATTACCAGTAACCGCTTCGACCAATTTGGCCAAAAACTCGTCTTCGGCC
>JBKJRA010000212.1:0-5225 GCA_046594975.1 Pyrinomonadaceae bacterium
CAAGTTCGAGCAGGTTTTTGCCTTCGAAAAGCACCTCGCCGGAGATGACCTCGTAGGTCGGATGTCCCGCAAGCACTTTCGACAAGGTCGATTTGCCGGAGCCGTTTGGCCCCATGATGGCGTGAACCTCGCCCTTTTTGACCTGCAAATTCAGGCCTTTTAAAATTTCTTTGCCGTCGATACCGGCGTGTAAGTCTTTTACTTCTAACAACATAATTTCCACTAACCAACTTTCGGATATTTCTCTGCTAATTTTGGTAATAGCGTCTTGTCCTGCACAAACAGCTCAACATAGCCGCAATCCGTGCAAACGTAATAATTCAAAAACGCCGTGGCCGTCCAACCTAAGCCGATCGCGACCTCGGTTGCCGTATTCTCGACCACACGGATCTCAGTCCCGTTACATTTTGGGCAAACTCCACTTTTCATATCTTCGCCAAACGCTTTTCCATTGCCCGCCCCGCCGTTCCAAACCATTCTTCCGCGGTCGTGTATCTGACCAGCTCAAACCCGTTTCGCTCATAGAGCCTTATCGCATTTTTGGAAAACTCGGTCGAGTATAAAAATAATCGGTCAAATCCATTTTCGCTCGCATATTTGTCTATTTCGCCGAGCAATTTGCCACCTACGCCCGACCCTTGGGCTACTGGCGACACAGCCATGCTGCGGATGTAAAGCCACTCCGGTTCGGGCAATACAGAAACCGTCGCAACGATCTTCTCGCCTTTCAACGCCACCCAGATCGGCCCTTCTTGAAAACGACCTCGAACCTCGTCCGCATCAGGAGTAACGATTGCATAAGACTCAGGCGTGTAATCATTTTCGAGCGGACCGAATGCCTGCTTGATGACCTCGGCGATCTCAGCGGCTTCGTCTGCAACGGCCAATCTAATTTTCAAATCGTCTTTCATCAACTACACCGCAGCGACGCCATGCGACGTTGCCTCAACATATATCTCGCCTTTTAGATAGAGCGTCGCATTGCCGCCGATCTTTACGCGGTCGCCCGCGAGTTCGCAGAATAATTCACCGCCGCGAGCCGACACCTGACGTGCAAACATCTCCGTCTTGCCAAGTCTTTCCGCCCAAAATGGGATCAGATTACAATGAGCTGAACCGGTGACCGGATCCTCGAAAACACCGACCTCGGGGGCAAAAAATCTCGAAACAAAATCTGACGTGTCGCCCGGTGCGGTAACGATAAAGCCGTGCGCATCTATCTTCAAAAGCTGCGTAAAATCAGGCTTGATGTCTAAAATTTCCTGTTCGTTTTCGTAAACCAAAAAATAATCGCGTGCCTTCAAAATTTCTTTCGGTTGCTTGCCGATCGCTTCGATCAAGCCGTCCGGAACCTCAGCGGGTGAAACCGGCCGTGACGGAAAATCAAGTACCAAGACATCGCCGTTTTTGGAAACTGACATCTCGCCGCTCTTATGCGAATGAAATCTGATCTTATCGGTCTCAAAACCCAAAACATTAAAAATTACGAAAGCCGACGCAAGCGTTGCGTGTCCGCAAAGATCGATCTCAAATGTGGGGGTAAACCATCGGATCTCGTAAAAACCGTTATTCCTAACAAAAAATGCGGTCTCGCTAAGGTTATTTTCGAGGGCGATCTTCTGCATTAATTCTGCATCAAGCCATTTTTCTAATGGCACGACCGCCGCCGGATTGCCGGCAAATAGCTTCGACGTAAATGCATCTACCTGAAAAATGTCCAGCTTCATATCCGTTAGGCTAGTGCGATGGCCTGTATTTCGATCTGCGTGCCAAAATGCAATTCCTTGACCGGTATCATTGCTCTCGCAGGTCGATGATCGCCCATCACGCGTGCGTAAGTTTCATTGACCCGGCCCCAAAGTTCCATGTCGGACACATATATGGTCATTTGCAGAACACGGCTAAGACTGCTTCCCGCTGCATGCAAAACCGCCTCAACATTTCGCAGTGCAAGCTCCGTTTGCGTCTCGATATCGCCCGCAAAAGGTTCACGAGTAACAAGGTCCATCGGCAGTTGCCCCGACACATAGATGATCCCGTGATGCTCAATGCCCGGTGAATAATGGCCTTTCGGAGTTGGTTGACCTGTTGGTTGAATACTTTTCATTACCCGACACTCCCTTCTAATTTCAATCCGAGCAGCTTGGTCGCCTCGACAGCATACTCCATCGGTAGCTCGCGAAAAACTTCTTTGCAAAAGCCGTTGATGATGAGCGAGACGGCGTCTTCCTGCGGGATGCCGCGTTGCTGTAGATAGAAAAGCTGGTCTTCACTGATCTTCGACGTGGTCGCCTCGTGCTCGACGCGGGCGGTGTTGTTCATCACCTCGATGTAGGGGAACGTGTTTGCTTCCGACGAACCGCCAATGAGCATCGAATCGCACTGTGTGTAATTTCTCGCCCCTTCTGCCTTTGGCATTATTTTGACCAGTCCGCGATACGAGTTGTTAGACTTTCCGGCCGAGATGCCCTTCGATATGATCGTCGATTTGGTGTTTTTACCAAGATGGATCATCTTAGTGCCAGTGTCTGCGATCTGGGCGTTGTTTGTCAGAGCGACCGAATAGAATTCACCGATAGAATTATCACCCTGCAATATCACGCTTGGGTATTTCCAAGTTATCGCCGAGCCCGTCTCGACCTGCGTCCACGAAATTTTTGAGTTAACGCCGCGGCATGCGCCACGCTTGGTCACGAAGTTGTAAATGCCGCCTTTGCCTGTCTCATCTCCCGCATACCAATTCTGCACGGTCGAGTATTTGATCTCTGCATCATCCAGAGCGACGAGCTCGACGACCGCCGCATGCAGCTGATTCGTATCAAACTGCGGCGCCGTGCAGCCTTCGTTATAGGCAACGTAGCCACCCTCTTCGGCGACGATCAGGGTACGTTCAAACTGGCCCGCTTCCTGCGTGTTGATGCGAAAATAGGTCGAAAGCTCCATCGGGCAGCGAACACCTTTTGGGATAAATACGAATGAGCCATCGGAGAAAACCGCTGAGTTCAGCGCCGAATAATAGTTGTCGCCGACAGGCACGACCGAGCCGAGATATTTCTGTATCTTGTCCGGATAAAGCTCGACCGCCTCGGTAAACGAGCAAAATATCACGCCTGCCTCTAGCAGTTTTTTCTTATAGGTCGTCGCAACCGACACCGAGTCAAACACAGCATCGACCGCCACATTAGCCAGCATTTTCTGCTCGGTGATCGGGATGCCGAGCTTTTCAAATGTTTTCAGCAGCTCAGGATCGACCTCGTCTAGGCTACCTTTTTTCTCTTTTTCCTTTGGAGCCGAATAGTATGAAATATTCTGAAAATCGATCGCCGGATAATCGAAATTTGCCCAATTATCGGGCTGCTCCATCTTTAGCCATTGGCGGTAAGCCTTGAGCCGAAACTCAAGCATCCATTCCGGCTCGTTCTTTTTCGAAGAGATGAGCCGAACGGTGTCTTCGGACAGGCCTTTGGCAATAGTCTCGGTCTCGATGTCCGTGACAAAGCCGTATTTGTATTCCCGATTTGTAAGTAATTCTGCTGCTGTAGACATAAGTCAAAACCCTTTTTTTGCCACGACTTACACGAATAAAGAGATCCTAATTAGTGTTATTCGTGTCATTCGTGGCTAAACCTCTTTAAATTCTTTGGGGCTCGATCGTTCGATGAATGCCCTGTATTTCATGAAACATCCTGTCCACCGCACTTTCCGAGCCGACTAATTGCGCAAGCGTGATGCGTGACAGGGCATTTTCGACTATTTCGTGCAGGCCGACGATGACCGGTCGGATGCCGCAATCGCCAGTGTGAACGCATTTTTCGAGCACACCCGTGTAGCTATCACAATGCTTGCCGACTACATCCTCGTCGAGCACCTTGATGATCTCGTTAAGATGGATGTCGATCGCCGGACGCGACAGAAAATAGCCGCCCTTGGTGCCGCGTGTCGATTGGACAAAACCGGCCTTGTTGAGCAGCCACATCAGCTTGCCCGCATTAGCCGTCGAGATGCCCTCACGCTCCGCGATCTGCGGCAGCGTCAGGCTGTCGCCAGCCGGCAAATTTGCCAACTGCACCAGGCACCTCAACCCATATTCCTCTTGCGCCGAAATTTTCATAAACTCCTCTTTAATAAGGATAATCTCAAATCATTATTTTTTTGTCAAGATTGTGAGAAGAGGTTTTGCCACGAATTACACGAATAGCACGAATCAGAAGAAAGCGTTATTTACACAGGGATATCCGACTGTGCTAAATGCTGATGACGCCAAGAATACTGAAGAAACTAAATCACCAAAAAATAATTCGTGCCATTCGTGTTTATTCGTGGCTAAACTTCTTTCTTATCTTCACGGCACGCTCGATCAGATCAACGTTTTCGAGGATCTTGAGACGCAGGTCGCGGTCGAGGTTTGGGTTATCGGCGATGAATTTATTGACCGTCGCGAGGGCCGCGTCGCCACGCTGGCCGCCGATGAATGCTCCGAGCCAGCCGTTTACGAAAAATATTTTCCGCGTGCGTTTGAGGTTTGGCAGTTCGGCTAGAGCCTGAGTTAGATACTGTTGCGTTAACGAAGCGTGACGGATATTGTTAAAAGGCCCCATCGCGGCTTCGATCCAGCTTTCTGAGATGCTCTTGTTGGTAAGAAAATCGTTCCAATATTTGGCTTTGTTATTCGCCGTTCCAAAAGCGGCGTGTGCGGCGTAAGCGTAGCGTTTTGCATCGTCGCCGGTCTCTGTTCTTTCCAGATCAGCCAGCAGCTTTGGAGCATCAGCGTCGCCAAGTATCGCGAGGCGTGTGACGATGTCGAAACGGTCTTTGGCGCGTAGTGTCATCCCGGTCGAGCCTTGTCGCAACATTTCTTTCAACACGACCCGCGAACTCTCCGTACTCGCATTCGTAACATACGCCCTGTAAAAAGTGATCCGCTGTCCCGGCGTCTCGGAATGCTGCAGACGGTCGAGCAGGACGGCTTCGAGCCGCTGGGCAATTGATGCACGCTGTGCGTCAGACAGGTAATAATTCATCGCCGTCGAGACGCGGCCGAGGAGCGTGGAGATCGTGCTCTCGTCTTGCTCCCGGCCCGGAGTCCCGCCTTTAGGCGGCGCTTCTTTGGGTGTAAGAGGCCGCCTAAAGGCGGGACTCCGAGCGTCGGACCTCAAAGCGCGTATCACAAGCTCGACGTAATCCTTAGGGTCAAGCTCGGCTTCGCGGACGCTGTCCCAGAGCGA